>JAUSIF010000270.1 GCA_030648135.1 Xanthobacteraceae bacterium | reverse complement strand
GGCGCCGGTCTCCGCCTCGATGGTGCGTGGCTCCTCCTCGGCTCCCGGCAGATAGCGCGGCAGGAAAATCTGGAAGGTGGTGCCCTTGCCGATCTCGCTCACCGCATAGATATAGCCGCCGGTCTGTTTGAGGATGCCGTAGACGGTGGAAAGGCCGAGCCCGGTGCCCTTGCCCACTTCCTTGGTGGTGAAGAACGGCTCGAAAATCTTGTTCAAATCCTCGGGCGAAATGCCGATTCCGTTATCGGCGACCTCCACCAGCACGTATTCGGCCGGCACCAGCCCGAGATGGCCGAAGGCCTTGATCTCCTCCGGCGTCACGTTGCGGGTGCGGATGGTGAGCGTGCCGCCGTCGGGCATGGCGTCGCGGGCATTGACCGCGAGGTTCACGATCGACTGCTCGAACTGGTTGAGGTCGGCGCGGATCGGCCACAGATCGCGCCCGTGCTTCACCTCCAGCGTGACGGTCTCGCCGATGATGCGCTTAAGGAGTCCGGTCGATAGATCGGACAACACCGCGCCCAACTCGATCACCTGCGGGCGCAGCGTCTGCCGCCGCGAGAAGGCGAGCAACTGCCGCACCAGGCCCGCCGCCCGATTGGCGTTCTGCTTGATCTGCATCAGGTCCTGGAACGAGGGATCGGTCGGCCTATGGTTCGCCAGCAACAGATCCGAATAGCCGATGATGGCGGTGAGCACGTTGTTGAAATCGTGCGCGACGCCGCCGGCGAGCTGGCCGACCGCGTTCATCTTCTGCACCTGGGCGAATTGCGCTTCCAGCACGCGCTGCTCGGTGGTGTCGATCGCGTGCACGATCGCGGCCTCGCCGTCGTCCTCCTCCACCGGGGTGACATAGAAGCGCGCGAAGCGGCCGATTTCGCCGGCGAGCGCCACCTCGACCGTGCCGGTGCCGGCGCGGCCGGCGAGCGCGGCCCGCACCAACGCCTCGAGCTTCGACCGATCGCGCTCGGCCACCACCGCGAAGATCGATTGCGGCAGGCTGGCCTCGCCGTCGCCGCCGAGCAGGCGCGCGAACGCCGCGTTCGAGCTGCCGATCTTGCCGTCGCGGTCGATGGTGGCGATCGCGACCGGGGTATTGTGGAAGAAGCGGGCGAAGCGCACTTCGGCGGCGCGCAGCGCGTCGGGCGCCTCGCCGCGGGCCTGGTTCAACACCAGCGTGCGCGACACCCCGGCGGTGCCGTCGGCGGCGAAGGCGACCTTGTGATAGAGCCGCACCGGCAGGCTCTGGCCGTTCTTGCGCTTGAAATCGAGATCGAGCACCTCGATCTTCACCTCGCCGGGGGCCGGCGCAAGATTGCTGATCATCGCCACCCCCGGTCCCTGCACCAGATCGGCGAGCTTGAGCCCGTCCGGCGCGAATTCGGCGAGGTCATAGCCGAGCCAGCCCGCCAGCGTGGCGTTGAGATAGACGATGCGCCCGGCCGGATCGACCGAGAAGAAGCCGGCCGGCGCATGATCGAGATAATCGATGGCGTGCTGCAGCTCGAGAAAAGTGTTTTCCTGACGCTCGCGCTCGCGGGTGACGTCGGCGAGCCCCCAGGCGGCGACGCGGGCGAGCCGGCCCTGCTTGGCGAGCGGCCGCACCCGCAGGCGCAGCCAGCGCGCAGGCTTGCCGGCCTTTCCGGCGACGCGGATCTCCTCGGCCAGCGAATTGCCCTCGCGCGCGGCCTGGGCCAGGCGATAGATCGCGTCGGCGACGCCGGGATCGCTGGTGAACAGCCGCTCGACCGGGCGCACGTCGTCGGCTCCTTCCGCGTCGGTGAGGTCGAGATAGGCGCGGTTGGCAAAGAGCACGCGGCCGGAGGCATCGACCAGCGCGATGCCCTCGCCGGCGCCCTCTGCGAGCGCCTGGGTGAGGTCGTTCTTCCCGGCCCGGCCGGCGAATTCGATGATGCCGGCGGCGCCCGCGAACAAGGCGAACACGCCGACCACGGCCAGCGCCGCCAGCACGGCGAGGATATAGGGCTCGGCGCGCTCGCGCCCGATGAACAGCAGAAACACCGCCGTGCCGACGAGGGCGAGCGCCACCACGAGCACGAGGCCGACGCTGCCCGTCGCCTGGCTGCGCTCGACCGGTGCGCCGCGCTCCTCGACTGGGGTCATGGAAACCTCTCCGGCAGGGCCGGAATTGCACAATAAGGGCTGATTGCTCACAAAGTCTGTCGACTACACAAAAAGGGAGACAATTACCCTAGACTCCCCTATAGTTTGCCAATTGCTGGAGGTCTACGGCGTGTCCAGCAATCCTTTTGCCCCGGTACGCCGATAAGAGAAGCCCTTGGCGCAAAAGCAATTATTCCAAGCGTCCTCTGATGATACCGCGCCGGAGATCAACTACCCTCTAGTTGAGGAGACCCGGCCTAGCATCTATCGGGCAATGAAATATTGGGGCAAAAAGCCTCACAACATTTGGGCGCAGTACATTAAGCGATACTGCCCGCCCGGCGGCTTAGTAGTTGACCCCTTCGCCGGTAGCGCCGTCGCTGCGTTCGAGGCGGTCAAGCTCGGCCGGCGGGCGGTGGCATTCGACCTCAACCCGCTCTCGTCATTCATCATCGAAGTTACCGCTTCACAATTTGATAAGGGTGCATTCCTCGCTGCAGCTAAGCAGGTGCGAGAGTCCGCTGAGGCATCTGATGTTTACAGGACTCATTATACACGCACCCGCGACGGTGAGATCGCCACGGTTCTAAATTACCGCTGGGAGCGGGATGAACTTGTCAGTGTTGCAATCGAGACCGCGGATCACGGGCGAAAGCTAATTGATGCGGAAGCAGCCGACCAACGTCTTGCGGAGGATATGCGCAGCCTGGAAATTCCAGCGTGGTATCCAACGCGAAAGCTCCCCAGGCATCCGTCTGTCACTCATCGCTTTATCCGCGATGCCGGTGGCGAGACGATTGATCATCTCTGGACTAGGCGCAATCTATATTTGCTAGCTTCTATGTTCGAGAGCATCTCAGCAACCGCAAATAACGACCTACGTTTACAATTATTGTCCGCATTCATTCAGTCGCTCCACTTGTGCACTAAAATGGTAATCCCCCGCAATAAGGCGGCAAATCGCGACTTCTCTGGAAGCTGGGGACGACCAGATTTCCTCATCCGGCGCCGTCGGATGGAGCAAAATCCGGTT
>JAUSIF010000266.1 GCA_030648135.1 Xanthobacteraceae bacterium | reverse complement strand
TGCCGCCGAGGGTGACGCCGTGCAGCATGGAAACGTCGTCCTCGATCACCGCGGTCTGGCCGATGACCACGCCGGTGGCGTGATCGAAGAAGATGCCGCGGCCGATCTTGGCGGCCGGAGGGATGTCGACGGCGAACACCGCCGAGGCCCGGCTCTGCAGATAGAGCGCGAAGTCGCGCTGGCCGCGGTTCCATAGGAAATGGGCAAGGCGATAGGTCTGCAGCGCGTGGAAACCTTTGTAATAGAGCACCGGTTCGATGTAGCGCGTGGTGGCGGGATCGCGGTCGGCGACCGCGACGATGTCGGCGCGGAAGGCGGCGGCGATCTCGGGCGCGGCCTCGAGCGCGTCGTCGAAGGCCTGCCGGATCAGCTCGCCCGATACGTAAGGATTGTCGAGGCGGGCGACGATGCGCTGCGCCACCGCCTGTTCGAGGGTTTCGTGGTGCAGCACGTTCGCGAAGATGAAGCTCGCGAGCGGCGGCTCGCGGCTCGCGATCAGCTCGGCCTCCTCGCGAATGCGCGACCAGACCGGATCGACGGTCCTGAGGCCGTGGGCCGGCTTGGAATGACGCTGGGCCATGGGTTTCATCCCGGTCGGTTTTTCAAGGGGATGCTTCTAGCACACCTCCAGTTAACGAGGTGAATGAGATTAGGCCCCGCCGGGACGCCCGCCGGCAAGGGCTGCCAAGCGATTCCGACGACTCGCAAAAGCGTCATCCTGCCATGACGCTTGCATTCGAAGCTTCGACCGCCGCGGAATCTCCACTGGAACATGAACTCGTTGAAGCGCTGCTTGAAGGGCGCGGAATCTGCGCGCGAGCGGCCCGTTGCAAGCGATTCCAGTCACTTGCTTTTTTCGGTCAGGGGCGTCGATCGAGAAAATCGAGCACGCTTTGCATGAACAGCCGGTCGCCGACCGCGAGCATGTGGTCGCGGCCGGGAATGTCGAGCGCACTCGCGCCAGGAATGAGCTCGGCGAGCCCGCGCGCCGAGCCCGCAATCGGATCGTTGCTGCCGACGGCGACCAGAACGGGGACACGGATTTTCGCGAGCTCCTCCGGCGCGAGCGTCTGGCGCGAGCCGCGCATGCAGGCGGCAAGCGCCCGCAAGTCCGACAAAGTCTGTTCGGCGAAGGAGCGGAATAGATAGCCCACGATATCGCTCACATCCTCGAGCGATGGCGCCTCCAGCGCCTCGGCGATGCCGGGATGGAATCCCGCGCCGGTGACGAGATTGGACCCGAGCCCGCCGAGGACGACCGAGCGCACCCGCGCCGGATGTTCGAGCGCGAGAAAGGCCGCGATGCGCGCGCCCATGGAATAGCCGAACACATCGGCGCGCTTGAGCCCGAGATGATCCATGAGCGCCACCACGTCCCCGGCCATGCGCGAGGAATGATATTCGGCGGGCTTATAGAGCTTGGTCGATTGGCCGTGCCCGCGATTGTCGAGCGCGATCACGCCCCGCCCGGCGCCCGCGAGGGTCGAGAACCAGCCCGGCACCACCCAGTTCACCTCCTTGTTGGAGGCGAAGCCGTGGATGAGCAAGACCGCATCGCCCTTTCCCTCGTCGAGGAAGGCGATCTTGATGCCTTTATGGATGAAGCTTTGCATGGACGGTGCGCGACACCGTCATAACTTGGATCGCAGGATTGGGCGAGGCCATGGCAGCGATTTTCACCCAGGCATAGCGCGAGACCGGCCACAGCCGGCGAATGAACCAGGCGAAGATCATGCCGAGCGTGAGCAGCAGGAGAAAAATATTGCTCGCCGCCCCCAAAACCCACAAAGCCGCCGTGACCGCGCCGGCGCCGAGCACCAGCGCGCCGCGGCCGAGCGTTTTCAGCACCGCCAGGCTCGAGCGGCCCTTCGTCTCGACGAGCCGGCTCACCCGCGACAAGTCGGAAAGTTCATCGGCATGGCGCAAGCCCTCGAGCGCGGTGCGCGCGCCCGCCTTGGCCTCGATCCGGCCCATGTCGGCGACGGCGAGCGCGACCCGTCCGCTTTGGCCCGCACGCAAGGCGCGGCCGAAATCGGCGGCGAGGCTCAACCCGACCTTACCCGCGCGCCGCGCCGCCTTCACGAGGCTCACACCCGCGCGCAGCGGCGCCGCCTCGCCCGCGCTCGCATAGGTGCCGGCAGTCACCATCAGGCCGGCGGCGGCGAGACCCAGCATAAGCTTGTCGGCCTCTGCCCCGCGCGCCCAGCGCGAACCCTCGCGCGCGAGATCGCGCAGATCGCCGAACACCAGCAAATCGCCGGTGGCGGCGCCGGCAAGGCCCGCGATATTGTCCGCCTCGCCGGTCACCAATCCGCGGCCGAAGCGCGAGACGGCGCGGACGACTTCTTGCCGCGTGGAGCGCGCCGCCGCGATCTTGGCGCGAAAGTCCTCCGGCAGCCCGATACCGCGCTGTTCCGCCAGCGCCAAAAAGCTTTCGGCGAGCTCGATGTCGTCCATCTCTAGCGCCGCCGCGATTTCCCGCGCCGCCACGTCCGCATCGAAGGCTGCAGCGAGGCGCAGATCGGCGAGCTGACCCGGCTCGTCGGCAGCAAACCGGAGCGCGAGCGCCCGCCCGGCTTGCGGCATGACGAAGGCCGCGCCGGCGCCGAGGGCCGCGAACAGGAGCAACAAGACGGATATTCGCCGCATCTACGCTGCGTGGCAGGGAATTGCGGCGGCGCTGCGATGATCGATGATCCCGCTTGGGGCCGGCCGCGCGAGCCGCTATGGTCCGCCTGCGAGCCGGACGGAGGCGGAAACATGGCAGACGCGATCGTTCCCCATTTCCACAACGATCCGGGCGTGGCGGTGGTCCACATCGGCGCTCGCGAATTCAAGTGCATCGGCGCGCGGCCTCCGCACGATCATCCCCACGTCTATCTCGACATGGGCGATCGCGACGAGATCATCTGTCCCTATTGCTCGACGCTCTACCGCCACGACAACAAGCTTGCCGCCGGCGTGGCGCGGCCGGCCGAATGCGCGCTCGCCGGTAAGGCGGCCTGATCGCGACCTCCCGTGGCGCGCTCGCGCACCATCCTCATCGCGGGCGCCGGCATCGGCGGGCTCGCCGCCGCCATCGCGATCGCCAAGGCCGGCTTGCGCCCGGTGGTGCTGGAGCGCGCGCTTAAGCTCGAGGAGATCGGCGCCGGCATCCAGCTCACCCCCAACGCCACCCGTGCGCTGGACAAGCTCGGCGCGCTTGATGCCGTGCGCCAGCGCGCGGTCGAGGCGCGCGAGCTTGTGATCGGCCTCGGCGACAGCGGCAAGGTGCTGGCGCGGGCGCGGCTCGGCAAGGCCGTGGCCGCGCGCTACGGCGCGCCCTGGCTGCTCATCTTGCGCGCCGATTTGCAGCAGGCACTCCATGCGGTCGCGAGCGATCAGGTCGATGTGTCGTTCGAGTTCGGCGCCGAAGTATTGGATTTCGCCACCCATGCCCGCGGCGTCACCGCGCTGGCCGCCCGCGCCGGCAAGAACGAGGAGCACCTCGGCCTCGCGCTGGTGGGCGCCGACGGCCTGTGGTCGAAGCTGCGCGCGCGCCTGTTCGGCGCCGGGCCGCCGGAGTATCGGCACCTCGTCGCCTGGCGCGCGCTGGTGCCGGCGAAAAGCCTGCCCGCCGTCTATGCCGAACCGGTGGTGCGGCTGTGGCTCGGGCGCGACGCCCACGTCGTGCATTATCCGGTCGCGGGCGGGAGCGCGATCAATGTGGTCGCGATTTTCGCCGACGAATGGCGCAGCGCCGGATGGGACGCCTATGCCGATATCGCCGCCATTCCCAACGCCTGCGACCGCTGGGCGGAGATGCCGCAGCGAGCTGTCGCGAGCGCCAAGGAATTCCGCCGCTGGGCGTTGGCCGACCGCCCGCCGCTGGAACGCTGGGGCGAAGGCCCGGTGACGTTGCTCGGCGACGCCGCCCACCCGATGCTGCCCTTCCTCGCGCAAGGGGCGGCGGCGGCGATCGAGGATGCGGTCGTGCTCGGCCGCCGGCTGAAACGGGCGGACGAAATCCCGAGCGCGCTGAGCGCCTACGAGGCCGAACGCCGCGCCCGCACCGCGCGCTTGCAAAGAGCCGCGCGCGCGACCGGCCATGCCTATCATCTCGGCGGACTGGCGCGAACCTTGCGAAATTTCATGCTGCGCTGGAACGCCCATCGCATCGTCGAGCGCTACGACTGGATTTATCGCTACGGCGCG
>JAUSIF010000263.1 GCA_030648135.1 Xanthobacteraceae bacterium | reverse complement strand
GGTGCGGTGTTGTTCGGTGAGCCGTTCGGGCCGAAGCGCTGGGCCGCGCTCGCGCTGATCCTTGGCGGGATCGCGCTGCTGCGCCTGGCCGGAACCTGACCGCCCAGGGCCGGCGGCCAATCCGGATCTTACTGCCGATATTGCTGGATGCGAGTGGTGCGCAGACCGGCTAGCCCGTGGCGGTCGATCGACTGCTGCCAGGCGAGGAATTCTTCGACCGTCAGGGTATAGCGCGTGCAGGCTTCCTCGAGCGACAAAAGCCCGCCGCGCACGGCCGCCACGACCTCGGCCTTGCGACGGATCACCCACCGCCTCGTATTGGGCGGTGGCAGATCGGCGATCGTCAGAGGACTTCCGTCCGGCCCGATGACGTACTTCGCTCTCGGGCGCTGAGCCTCGGTCATGCTACTCACTCGACACACCCACTCGAAGCCGGAACCTAGTGTCGAGGCATGAATATTTCCCTAAGTATGTGTTTCCAAAGTGTTTCGGCGACTAGAGAGCATTGGTTAATCCAGCGAAAGGATTTGCGCCCGCCGCAGAGGTCGTCGGCCGCCGGACCGAGCGGACCTGATCGAGATTGATCAAGGTCGCGCCGATCATCAGCACCGGCTGATCGCCCGAGATATCCACATTGTCGACGACCCCCGAGAAATTGGTCGAAATCTGAACGGCTTGGGCACTCGCATCCTTGGCCGTAATCACGATCTTATAGGAGCCCGCCGGCGCGAGCCCGCCGGTCGAGGTCCGTCCGTTCCACTGGTAGGCTTGGGTGGTGGCATCGAGTGTCGCCGTATCGGTGAAGACCGTGCTGCCGTTATTGTCCATGATGGAAATCGTCGCCTGCGCCGGCCTGGGCGAAGTCAGGTACCAGACCGCCAAGCCGTCTTGCAGTTGCGTCGTGGCCCCCTCGGCCGTGATCGTCGCTCCGACGTAACCGAGCGCCGCGGTGTTCTGCGAAATCTTGGTGAGCTTGACCAAGGCCTCGAGGCTCTCGTTGGTCCTGAGCTGCTGCTCGACCCCGGCAAACTGCACCAGCTGCTGGGTGAACTGGTTGGTGTCGAGCGGATCAAGCGGGTTCTGGTTCCTGAGCTGCGTGGTGAGCAGCTGCAGAAAGGTGTCGAAATTGCTGGCGATCGTCTGCCGGCCGATCACCGACGCGGTAGCATTCGCCCCAACCGCGCTAGTCGCAGGGACCGCCATGGTCGTTTCTCCTCACACCTGAATATCGATGCCGCCGCGCGCCTGCGCGGCTAAGCTGTAGCGTTCGATTCCCGCCATCGCCTCGCTGTCCTCGACGACGAGAAGATCGGGGCGCGGCTCCGTTGCGTATTCGGGGCGCCGGTCGGCGGAACCGTCCTGCGCCTGGTAGCGCAGCGAGAATTCGAGGCCGCCGTTCTCGGTCTTGAGCCCCGCCGACTGCAGCGCCTGCTCCAGCCCGCGCGCCTCTCGTTGCAATAGATTGAGCGTCTCCGGCCGGTCGACCGTGAGGCGGGCGGTGGCCTGGCCTTGACGATCGAAATCGAGGCGCACGTCGATGCGCCCGAGTTCCGGCGGATCGAGCCGGATGTCAAACCGGCGGACGCCTTCGCGGGTCCGGCTCATGATTTCGACGGCAAGGGCAACCCCCGTAAGCGGCACTGCGTCGGATTCGCTCGCGCTGGGGACTTGCAGGCTCGCGGGATTGAGGGTCGCGGCCAGTGCACGAACCGGCTCGGGCAGGCCGGCCTGCGGCGCGGATGGGGCTGCCGGGTGACGCTGCACGGACGTATCGGGCGTCGGCACGGCCGTATCGGCCGTTTTGGCCGGCTGTAGCTCGGAATGATCTTTTGAGGATGCGGGCGAAGTCGGCGACGCGGCGTCTGGATGAGAAGACGAGGCGTTCGATCGAATGGATGAATGGCTCGCCGTCGCGGCCGAACTCGCGGGCACGGCCTCGGCAACCGGCATCTCTCCGGTGTTCTTCGTCGATGCGGGAGCCGCATTTGCAGCGGCGAGCGCCGCAGCCTTCGTTTCGCTCTCGGCGTCCGCCGGAGCAGGCACGTCGGGCGAGAGGTTGGTCGTAGCGGCAGGTTGCGATGGGACCGCTTGCGATGCCGCCGGAACGATCTCGGTCTTCGGCTCGGCAGTATCCGCTGTTCCGGTCGGCTCGGCAGGCATCGGAACGGCATCCGCCATAACCGGAACGGTGATGGCCGCGGGAATTGCCGCCGCCGCATTGCCGATTTCAGTCGGCGCAATTCCCCCGGGCGCCATCGGAGCGGAATCGAAAGCCGCTGGAACCGCATTCGCCGGCGTCTCAGCGACTGCTGTCGCTGCGGCAGCCAACAATGCGGCGGAATCGGATCCGGCTGTCGGCAAAGCCGTCGAAGGTTGCGACGCGACCGTTGCGGATACCTCGGGCGCGGCATCGTCCTTCGCCGCTTCCGTGGGCGTCATCGGCTGGCCGCTCTCCTCGGAGGCGGACGCATCCATCGCCGGCGCATCGGCGCAATCCGACTTGGCGGCGGCGGCATCATCGCCGACGGGCGCGTTGCTTTGATCGTCGGAAGGGGGATTCCCGTCGCTGACCGCCGGTTCGTACTTGGCCGATGCCCCCGACGTCTCCTCTGGTCGCCGCCGCGGCGATCCGGATTGGGCTCGCGAAGGGCGAGTATCGGCTGCGGCCTTCAGTAGATCGGGAAACGGATCACCGCCGCGATCACGAGCGGCGGAAGGTCCGGCGGAATGGGACTCGAGGGGGTGGATGCTGCCAACGCTCTGCACGACGGTTCCTCTACTGGACAAGATGATCCGCCCTTCGAGGAGCAAGCGGCGGGCCAGCGGCCTCAAAATGAGGAAACGATCGGCTGGACAAGGACTTGGGGCGGTCTTGGCGCGCTCCATCCGGCGCCGGGAAACCGGCAGGATCGGCCGGTCCGGCAAGACTTGCCGGGTGGATCACCTTTGCGCCGCAATGTCCGCCCCCATATAACGAAGACGCCCCGGCCCGGCCGATGGCGTGACAGAGCAAACCATGGATATGGATCTGGACATCGAGGGACGCCCCGACACGACACGGGTGGTGGTCGCCATGTCGGGCGGTGTCGATTCCTCGGTCGTCGCCGCGCTGGCGAAGCGCGCCGGCTACGACGTGGTCGGCGTGACGCTCCAGCTCTACGATCACGGCGATGCGACCCGGCGCAAGGGCGCCTGTTGCGCCGGTCAGGATATCCACGACGCCCGCGCTGTCGCCGCCCGGCTCGGCATCGCCCATTATGTGCTCGACTACGAGGAGCGCTTCCGCGCCGCCGTGATCGATCCGTTCATCGAAAGCTACGCGGCCGGAGAAACGCCGGTGCCTTGCATCGCTTGCAACCAGCGCATCAAGTTTGCCGATCTGCTCGATACCGCCCGCGATCTCGGCGCACATGTGCTCGCGACCGGCCATTACGTAGAGAGCCGAAGACACCATTCCGGAAAGCGCGCGCTCTATCGCGCAGCTGAGGCCGAGCGCGACCAGAGCTATTTCCTCTATGCGACCACACCGGACGAACTCGAGCACCTGCGCTTTCCGCTCGGTGGTCTCACCAAGGCCGAGGTGCGGGCGCTCGCGCGCGAATTCGATCTTCCGGTCGCGGACAAGCACGACAGCCAGGACATCTGCTTCGTGCCCTCCGGCCGCTATACCGACGTGATCGAGCGGCTAAAGCCCGGCGCGGCCGAGCCCGGCGAGATCGTCCATCTCGACGGGCGGGTGCTCGGGCGCCATCCCGGCATCGTGCATTACACCGTCGGCCAGCGCCGCGGCCTCGGCGTCGCCACCGGCGAGCCGCTCTATGTGGTGCGGCTCGAGTCATCACAGAAGCGGGTCGTAGTCGGCCCGCGCGCGGCGCTGAACGTCCACCGCATCCGGCTCGACGAGGTGAACTGGCTCGGCGACGAACCGGTCGATGCGCTGGCGGCGCAGGGTCTTCCCGTCTTCGTGCGGGTGCGCTCGACCCGTCCGCCCAAGGCGGGAACGCTCTATGCGACTGCCGCCGGCATCGAAGTGGAGCTCGAGGAAAGCGAGGAAGGCGTGGCGCCGGGTCAAGCTTGCGTCATCTATGACTCCGCGGTGGTGCGCGCGCGCCTGTTGGGCGGCGGCGTGATCCGCGCGGCGGTACCGGTCCGGACGGCGGCGTGGGAACACCCGCGGATGGCCGCGCGTTAACGGAAGAATTCACGGGGGCTCGCCTGCAAATCATGAACGAAGACCTCGACAGGAAAACGGTCGAGATGGCCTATGCGCGCTGGGCGCCGGTCTATGACCTCGTGTTCGGTGCCGTGTTCGAACCCGGCCGGCGCGCTTCCATCGCGGCGATCCACCGCGTAGGCGGACGGATTCTCGAGCTCGGCGTCGGCACCGGCCTTTCGCTCGCGAGCTACGGCCCGGGAACGAGCGTGGTCGGCGTCGATATTTCCGAACCGATGTTGCGCAAGGCACAGGAGCGTTGCGCGCGCGAATGCCTTGAGCGCGTCGACGGGCTGGCGGTGATGGACGCGGGCCGCCTCGGCTTCGCCGATGCCTCATTCGACTGCGCGGTGGCGCAATTCGTGATCACCACCGTGCCCGATCCGGAAGCAACGCTTGACGAGCTTGCGCGCGTGGTGCGCCCGGGCGGCGAGATCGTGCTGGTGAACCATATCGGTGCCGAAGCCGGCCTGCGTGCGAGCTTCGAGCGCTGGTTCGCCCGCCGTGCGCGGCGTCTCGGCTGGCGGCCGGAATTTCCCTTCGAACGGCTATCCGATTGGGCCCGGCGTCACGGCGGCGTCAGGCTCAGCGAGCGTCGAACGGTGGCGCCGCTCGGCATGTTTACTTTAATTCGCTTCGTGCGGACGAGTGATGGCGAACGGGCGGCGCGCGCGGCCACGGGCGCTTGAGCGCCGGATTGGCCTTGCCTTGACAGGGATTGGGGTCGATTCCATACCCCGGCATGCCCGGGCGTGCCCGGCAGCGGCGGCGGAGTAGCTCAGCTGGTTAGAGCAACGGAATCATAATCCGTGTGTCGGGGGTTCGAGTCCCTCCTCCGCTACCAAATTTTTTAGAGCGCAATCGGCGGTCAAGAACAGCGCCGAGAAAAGCTTC
>JAUSIF010000253.1 GCA_030648135.1 Xanthobacteraceae bacterium | reverse complement strand
GCGCCGCATGCACGACCTCGGCCCGGCCATCAGAGCGCTCAAACTCGACTCCGGCAACGTGCCCCCCGCTCATGACGAAGCGTTGTGCGCGCGCATTGGTCAATATCTCCACGCCTGCACGTCTTGCATGGCGCCCCAGATGAAATATATAGGCGCGCGAATTGGGGAGTACATTGTGCATGCGCGGTTTGCGGTGCGGAAGCTCATGCATGGGCCCCAGAAACTCAATCCCCATAGCGGATAGCCATCGGATCGTTTCAGGAACGTTATCCGCCAGGATTCGGCATAGCGCATCGTTGTCAGGCCGTGATGCGAATTGTTTCGAGAACAATCCCATGTCCTCGAAATGCTCATCCGGAGAATCCACGATGCCCATGCGCTTCTGATGGGGCGTCTGGCTGGCGCTGATCGAGCCCACGGACCAGGCGGTTGTGCCGCCCAGTTCCGGGTTTTTTTCGAGCAGGACTACCCGTGCTCCGCTGTTCGCCGCGCCGATCGCCGCGGCGAGTCCCGATCCGCCTCCGCCAATTACCACTACGTCTGTTTGCATAAGATATATTGTCAAATGAGCATACGCCAAGCCGATGCGCCGATGTCGCGGCGAGGCTGCAGCGATCTTGCCAACACCCGGCGTGGCGGCATTTCCCTGGGGAACACGGATCGCTGGTAGAGGATATCGAAAGCGGCGCCCGCAATCAGGCGGTTTGCAGCCTGCGGGCGCGAACCACTTCCCGGGTCGTTGCCCAGTTGGACGACAGGACCGTGCGCCCGAATTCCTGGCCCAATTCATCGAGAATCGCGCGGGTCGGAAGCTGGGCGCAGGCGATGAACAGCGCGTCGCAATCATCGTCCATGGTTTCCCGGGCGAGCCGGGCCACCGCATCCGAGCGGATGCGGCCCAGTTCGTCGACGCTGGCAGCGTAGAAGCTGTTGAAGCGCCTCACGCGGATGCCGCCGTCGGTAAGAAAAGCCTTCAGTTGTTCGTTGACCGCATCCATGTAAGGCGTCACGAGCGCAATGTCCTTTGCCTTCGACTCTTGCAGCGCGCGCACCATGGACCGCGCGGTGGTAACCACCGGCTTGCCGGTGATTGCCGCGAGCTCGCGTGCGAGTTGCGCATCGCCAGCGGGTCCGGAGATGAACCCGGCCGCGGTGCAGCCATAGGCCATGACGTCGATATCCGGGCCGGCGAAACGGGCGGCAAGCGCAAGCGCCTGGGCCTTGTAGGCTGGCAGGGTTGCGGCGGTCAACAGATCCTTGCCGCGCGGGATGCGCAGCGTGGTGCAGGTCGACCCCGCGGGCAGCCACGCGAGCAATTCGCCCTCGAAGGTCGTGTTATTGATGGGAACCATCAGGCCGACGTTGAGGGCTGCATTCATGTCAGTGCTCCCAGAACTCCACGCGTATTGCACCCATGGTATTCCTGAATCGGAATTCGCGCTGGACTCCCGGCGCCTTGCCGCGGTTACTGTTGTGTGCAGCATCAAATTATCCTAGCATTCGACAAATGCGGTCAATCCGGGCGGTTTCTTCGAGGAGTGAGACCGTGCGGCTGCTGATCACGAGGGCCGCGGACCGACGCCAAGGAGTTTGCGCATGACCGCATTGACGGCCGATCTGGGCCGCTTCCTCGCCAACATCCGCTTCGAGCAATTGCCGGCGGACGCCGTCGCGCTCGCGCGAACGGGCTTCACCGATACCGTTGGCGTGATCATGGTCGGCATCACCGAGCCGGTCGTCGATATCGTGCGCCGCACGCTGGTCGATTCCGGACAAGTGCGCGAAGCGCGCGCCTGTCTTTCTTCGCTCTATGTCGCGGCGCGCGATGCGGCGCTGCTTGGCGGCACGGCGGCCCACGCGCTCGATTACGACGACCAGTCTCTGTCGGGTCATCCGAGTGCCGTGCTCGTTCCGGCGATTCTGGCGGAGGGAGAGGCGCTGGGTTCAAACGGGCGCGATCTCGTCACCGCTTATGTCGCGGGGTACGAAGTGTGGGCCGAGTTGCTGCGTCGCGATTCCAACTATCATCGCAAGGGCTGGCACCCGACGGCGGTGTTCGGTTTGATCGGGGCCGCCGCGGCGACGGCGGTGCTGCGGCGGCTACCCCCTGAGCGTGCCGCGGCGGCGCTCGCCATCGCCGCGAGCCATGCGGGCGGACTGGGCGCAAACTTTGGCACCATGACCAAGCCGTATCATGCGGGACGCGCCGCGCGCGACGGGCTCGTGGCGACCCGCCTTGCCGCAGCGGGAATGACCGCGGGGCGCGACACGCTGGAGAACCCGCAGGGTTTCCTTAACGCTTTTTCGCCAGCGAGCCCCGATCGCGATTCGCCGGCGCGGGTGGGCGTCGAATGGTATCTGCCCCGGCAAAGCCTGTGCATCAAGAAATATCCGACCTGTTATTTCATGCATCGCTCGTTCGATGCCACCGTCAAGATGCTGAACGGGCGGCGCATCGGTCCGGACGACATCGCCGGGATCGAGGTCACCATGGGGAAAGGCCAGACTACCGTGCTGGTGAACGAGCGGCCGCAGACGGGGCTCGAAGCGAAATTCAGCGAACAATTCGCGATGGCCGCCGCCGTGTTGCTTGGCCGCATGGGCGTCGAGGAGGTGATCGATGCGGTCGTGCAGCGCCCTGACATCCAGGCATTCTTTCCCAAGGTGAAACTCAACCCGGTTGATGAATACGATACCCGCGATCCGGCGCACTCGCCGACGGAAAGAGTGCGCGTGCGGCTTAACAACGGCGAAATTCTCGACAGCGGTCCGATCGCGACCATCCGCGGCCACGCCTACGACCCAATGAGCGTCGCAGAGCTGTGGGAAAAGTTCGCCGGCTGCACGACGCGCACTCATACGGCGGCGCAGGCGCGCGAACTTTTCGATCTGCTGCAGGCGGTCGACGAGCTGCGCTCGGTCCGCGATTTGCCAACTTGCAAAA
>JAUSIF010000247.1 GCA_030648135.1 Xanthobacteraceae bacterium | reverse complement strand
GGGCACGTTCCGAATGGTAGACAACGGGCCGAAATATCCCGATACCCGGTGGTACCCCACCGAATTTTCGATTTTCTGATATGGGGCTAAATGGTGGTGCCGCAAGAGGGATTCGAACCCCCGACCCCCGCATTACGAATGCGGTGCTCTACCAGCTGAGCTATTGCGGCCTCGCGCCCTGATAGCGGGGCGACCCGGTATTTTCAAGGACTAGGTCCCGCCAGCCAATCGAGCAGGCGGAAGCGCTTGCGCGGCGGCGCCAGCTCGGGCTCGGGACCGGGATCGTCGGGAAGCGGTGGCTCGGCCACGACCGGCTCGACCATGACCCGCGGACGCGCCGCGCGGCGCGTCGGCGCGGAGCCTGCGGCCTTCGGCGACGTAGGAGCTTCTGCGATCGACAACGTCTTGCGAGGCGCTTGCGCCGGCTCGGGCTTTGATGGAGCAATCGCCAGCACCTGTTCCGCGACCTGCTCGAGGACAGGTCCCGCGACAACGGACGGCGGCACGCTCCACCCGAAGGCATCGAGCTTGCCGGAGAGCGGCGAAGCCGGCAGCCATCGCTCCGCGACATAGCCGTCGGCGACCCAGGCCGGATCGCGTCTCGCCCGCACGGCGCGCGCGGTCCATTCGCGCGCCTTGCCGTGGTCGCCGTGTTCGGTCGCTTCGATCTCGGCCATCAAGAGGCACGCGCGCTGCGTGGGCTCGCCCAGCAAGGGGGCGAGCCTGTCGCGGGCTTGGCCGAAGTCGTGGGCATCGAGCGCGGCACGGGCGACGGCGAGCAGCGATTCGATATGACCGGGCGTCCTCTCAACGAGCGCCTTCACGCGCTTGAGGCGGTCGCGCGCGGTGTCGCCCGGTCTGAGCTCTGCATAGACCTCGGCCAGTTCGGGGTGCGGACTCACGGCCCAGGCTTTCTCGATCATGCGCGCGGCCTTGCGCAATTTGCCGGCCGCGCCGTGCAGCCTTCCCGCCAGCGCCGCCGCCGGCACCAGATCGGGCGCCAGCCGCGCCGCCTCGGTCGCTAGCTCGCGGGCGCGGCCGGGATCGGTCTCCTCGAGCGCCAGCGCCTGCGCGGCGATGAGCACGGCGCGGCGCCGCTTGCCGGCCGCCTTGCCGATCGCCTTCGCGGCAATCTGGCGCTCCAGCACTTGCAGCGCGCCAATCCAGTCGCCGGCGCGGCACTGAAATTCGATCAGCGCCTCGCCGGCCCAGGTGAGCGCGGGATCGGCCCGCATCGCCTGTTCGGCAAAGGCAAGTGCTGAGGCGGCATCGGAACGCCGGCGCGCCTCGATATAGAGCCCGCGCAGACCGAGGGGCCGCGTTTCCTTGTGATCGAGCATGATGCGGAACTCGGCTTCGGCTGTCTTCGTTTCGCCGCCGAGCTGGGCGGCCTGCGCCGAGAGCAGCAGCGTCAGGGGTTCCGGGCCGAGCAACTTGCGCGCCTCTCCGGCCGAGCGCTTCGCCAGCATGACATTGCCGGTGCCGACCGCGATCAGCCCGCGTGAGATCGTGCGCCAGCCGCGCAGCTTCCGGCGCTCGCGGATCAATGCCGCGACGCGATGGGGCGAGCGCAGCACAAAACGGATCAGCGACCAGACCGTGACGGCGAAGACGACAGCCGCCAGAAGCGCCGCCGCCGCGACCGTGACCGTGGTCGAGATGCGCCATCCCTGCCAGGTCATGACGATCTCGCCCGGCCGGTCCGCGATCCAGGCGGCGCCCAGCGCGATCACGGCGGTGCCCACGAGGAAGAGAACGATGCGAATCACGGCCGTGTCCGCTCCGCAGCGGGATTGGCAAGGGCGGCGTCGATCAAATTCTTGACCGCGATTTCGGCGTCGCGCCGCCGGGTCGCATTGGCCAACCAATCGGCGGCCGCGGCCTTTGCCGACTGAGGAAGCGAGGCCGCTTCATCGAGCACGCCGGAAAGATCGCCGCGATTGAGTTTCGTCTCCATGCGCGCGACCACGGCGCCCACGCTGGTCCCTTGCGGCTCGCCTACCGGACGCATTTCCACCAGCCGGCCCGCATTCGACCCGAGCCGCGTAAGAAAGCCGCCGTCCGGATCGGGTCCGCGAACGATAACCGGCGCCAATTCGCTAAAGCGACGGGCGAGCGTGGCCGTCGTCGGCAGGCCCTGGGCTGCCGTTTGATCGAGCGCCGCTAGCGATGCAGCGCGCTCGCCCAAGAGCGCGCGCACGACATCGAGCTCCTTCGCGAACGGCTTTTCGAAATTGAGTGCGTCGCCGAGCGCATGCAGTGCTGCGATCTCGGCGGCAAACGCGGGTCCGGTATTGGCGCGATTGCCGGCGGCTAGCGATGCGATTCGATCCTCAAGCGCACCGATGCGGCCGGACAATGCGTCGGTCGCCGGCACCCCCGCCGGCGGCGTCTGCTCGGCGACCCGGCGCAAATCGGCGAGCGCCGTTCGCAAATCCTTGAGCGTCGCTTCGATTGCCACCGTGCGGCTATCGACCGACGTGAGATCGGGAGACTGCGGCGCCGGCCGGTTTTCGACCGTAGCAAGCCGTTGCTCGGCCGCGCCAATGGCAGCAGTCAACCGATCGATGCGTTCGCCGAGCGCATTCGGCTCTCCGCCGCTGCGCGGTCCCGCGGCGAGCGTCTCGATCCGGGTGGAAAGCGATGCGACTTCGTTCACGAGTGAAGTCAGACGCAGATCGCCGCCGCGATCCATGAGATAAACAACGAGCAGCACCGCCATCGCGCCCGCGAGCGTGCCGATGCCGCCCGCGATCAGCCAAGGCGTGGCGATGGCACGCCATTCGAGCGCCGCCAGCCGCGCGCGCAAAGCCGCCCATGGATTCGATCCGGATTCACGCGGCGCGCCCGGCTTCGGTTTCCGGGCGCGACCGGAAGCCGTCCCCCCGCCCACCTCGGTCGCCTCGAGCTCGAGCACG
>JAUSIF010000244.1 GCA_030648135.1 Xanthobacteraceae bacterium | reverse complement strand
TCCTGGCGGTCGCCAGTTCATCTGCGTGTTGCGCGACCTGCGCCCCCGTCAGGAAAGTGAGAAACGGCTTGCCGAGTTGCGAGCCGATCTCGTTCGTTGGGGTCGACTTTCAGCAATCGACGAGATGGGATTGGCCATCGCTCACGAGCTGAATCAGCCGCTTACCGCGCTGCTACTCTATCTCCAATCGATGAAACGCATCGAGGAGCAGTCAAGCATGGCGGATAATGCGGCTCTGTACGCCATGATTGATAAAGCAGCTGCGGAGGCCGAGCGAGCCAGCGCCATCATTCACCGCATACGAAAATTCGTCGAGAAACGTATGCCGGAACGCCTACTCGTCGATTTGCCGCCGCTGATCGACGACGCCATCGAACTCACCCTGGTCGCCCACCGCCATAAAATACGGCTTTTACGTTCCGACGATCCCGATCTGCCGCAGGTCGCGGTCGACCCGGTGCAGTTCCAGCAGATCGTGGTCAATCTCGTTCGCAACGCGATCGAGGCGGTCGCCAATCGCGAAGACGCCGAAATCCGAGTGTCGACCCGGCATAACGAAGGCGTGGTCGAACTGGCGGTAGAGGACAACGGCCCCGGTATTCCGACTGAAGCCGCTAATGCGCTGTTCTATGCCTTCTCGACTATCAAGGGCGGCGGCCTCGGGCTCGGGCTCGTGATTTCGCAAACGATTGCACAGAACCATGGCGGCGATCTCAGGTTCGATCCGGGCGGCAACGGCCGCGGCGCCAAGTTCATATTGGTTTTGCCATTGACGATTGAATCCGCCGAAAACGTCCCCATGCAACCGTGATGGAGGGATTGATGACATCCGAGCAACAACGGGTATGCGGCGAAATCTTCCTCGTGGACGACGACCCTGCGGTCCGGGACGCACTCTCCGTCACCTTCATGCTCGAGGGCTTCCAGGCACGAGGCTTTGCCGACGGCACCTCATTCCTCAAGGTTGCGCGTGAAAAGGTGCCGGACGCCATCCTGCTCGACGTGAAGATGCCCGGCACGTCCGGCATCGATATCTTGCATGATCTCGATGCGCAGAATTATCCGGCGCCCATCTTCAT
Organism: Xanthobacteraceae bacterium; assembly: GCA_030648135.1. Classification (GTDB taxonomy): domain Bacteria; phylum Pseudomonadota; class Alphaproteobacteria; order Rhizobiales; family Xanthobacteraceae; genus JAUSIF01. Next base: position 13,936 of record JAUSIF010000244.1, on the reverse strand, counting down.
CATCTCCGGCCAGGGCGATATCCCGATGGCGGTCGAAGCGATCAAGAACGGCGCCTTCGATTTTCTTGAGAAGCCATTCGACGCCGATACCGTGGTCCGGCGCGTGCGCGAGGCGATCAAGGCACAGAGGCGACGCCCTTCGACCCACAAGTCGGACATTCTTTCTCGGTCCTTCCCGGGTCGCGAACGGCTCACCCGGCGCGAACGCGAGGTGCTCGCCGAGATCGCATCGGGGGCTTCGAACAAGGAAGCGGGAAACAAACTCGGAATCAGCCCACGCACCGTTGAAGTGCACCGCGCGCGCGTCATGGAGAAACTGAACGCGCGGAACACGGCCGACCTCGTGCGCATCGTATTGAGCGAGAGCCGCGTTTCCTGATTTCAGATTATAGATCCACGAGAAACCTCGGCCGGGGTCTTTGTGACCGATAAAAGAAAGCGGCCGACGCGAAGGTTTGCCGTCGGCGCTGAAATGAGAGAAGACGTGATAGCCGGGTTACACCGGCTATGGTATTTAGGCACCATAACCGATTTACTAGATGGAATACGAACAAATGGTGCTGGCGGACAGGATTGAACTGTCGACCTCTCCCTTACCAAGGGAGTGCTCTACCACTGAGCTACGCCAGCGCCGGAACAGCAAGCGGGCCGCGACAAAGCGGCCCCGAGCCGCGGCGAACGTGCCATAGGGGGTAGGCTGCCGCAAGCACGCGGGCTTGCCGGTTGCCGGTCGCGGCGGTACGGCTTCTTGATGCAAAAGGACGACAATTCCCGCGCCCGGACGATCGAGCGTGAAACGCGTGCAAAACGGCTGGCGGCGGCGCTACGCGAGAACCTGACCCGTCGCAAGCAACAAGTCCGTGGCCGCGCCAGCATAAGGGAAGACCAAGTCGTATCGGAAAAGTCGGCCTCCGCTCGCGGTTCATCCGAAGAGACTTGAGCGTTGCGTACGGGTAGCCGCCATCTTGTCGCCCCTACTCGTCGGCTAGAGCAATGCGGCAATTGCCAAACCGGGGCGCACACCGCAGGAGCATGAGATGGACCGCATCCGCATCCGCGGCGGCCGCGCGCTGAAGGGCACAATTCCGATCTCGGGCGCGAAGAACGCAGCTCTGCCCTTGATGATCGCGAGCCTCCTCACCGAGGAAACGCTCGTCCTCGATAATGTGCCGCGTCTTGCCGATGTGAGCCTGTTGCAGCACATCCTCAGCAATCACGGTGTCGACGTGACAGTGAGCGGCAAACGCGCGGGTGAGAACGAAAACACTGGACAAACGCTGCAGCTTTCCGCCCGCACCATCGTCGACACCACCGCGCCCTATCATCTCGTCTCCAAGATGCGCGCGAGCTTCTGGGTGATCGGCCCCTTGGTCGCGCGTATGGGCGAGGCGCGTGTCTCGATGCCGGGCGGCTGCGCCATCGGCATACGCCCAGTCGATTTCCATCTCGATGTTTTGCGTGCGCTCGGAGCCGAAATCGATATCGAGGAGGGCTACGTGCTCGCCCGCGCCCCGAAAGGGCTCAAGGGCGCCCGCATAGAGTTTCCCAAGGTTTCAGTGGGAGCGACCCATACCGCGCTCATGGCCGCTTCGCTCGCTCGTGGCGAGACCGTGATCGAAAACGCGGCGCGTGAGCCAGAAATCGTCGATGTCGCCGCCTGTCTCGTGAAAATGGGCGCGCGCATCGAAGGCGCCGGCAGTTCGACGATCCACATCCAAGGTGCCAAGCATTTGCGCGCCGCGCGTCATCCGGTACTGCCGGATCGCATCGAGACCGGCACCTATGCGATGGCCGTCGCCATGGCCGGCGGCGACGTGGTTCTCGCCGGCGCGCGTGCCGAGCTCCTGCAGACCGCACTCGATCTTCTCCGCAAGGCCGGCGCGGAAATCACGGTAACCAACGAGGGCATCCGCGTGCGGCGCGACGGTGCGGGTCTCGCCCCGGTCGAGGTCGCGACCGCTCCCTTCCCGGGCTTTCCAACCGACCTGCAAGCTCAGCTCATGGCGCTGATGTCGCGCGCGCGCGGCACTTCACGGATCACCGAGACCATCTTCGAGAACCGCTTCATGCATGTGCAGGAGCTGGCCCGCCTCGGCGCGCGCATCCATCTCGACGGCGAAACCGCGACCATCGAGGGCGTGGAAAAGCTGAAAGGCGCGCCGGTCATGGCGACCGATCTTCGCGCCTCGGTCTCGCTCGTCATCGCGGCACTCGCCGCCGAGGGCGAGACCATGGTTCATCGCGTCTATCATCTCGACCGCGGCTTCGAGCGGCTCGAGCAAAAGCTCGCCCATTGTGGTGCTGCGATCGAACGTGTCGCCGGCTGACGCCTTCTCCCTCTCCGCCGGCAAAGCGAGGGGAGGGGCATCGGGATGCTGCCTCGTCTTGCATAGACTTGCCCGCGCCGCTAAACGCGCGGGCGAAACAAGGCATACCCGATGGCCACCGACCTGAAAAACCCGCTCAAGCTCGCCGTGCTCGATGCTGACGATCTCGCCGTGGTCTCCGCCCATCTCCAGGATGCCGTCGCCAAGGTCGGCGACATGGCCTATTTGCCGAAGGAGAAGCGCTTCGCCATGCTGGTCAATCGCTTCGACTGGACGGCGACCGGGGAGGGGCAGCCGCTGCGCCGGCGGGCCGGGGTTCACTTCGAGCGCGTGCTCATGGCGCGCACGCGCGGTTTCGATCTCGATGACCGGGAGGCGATCCTGAACCTGCTGGCGGTGGAGTTCGAGGAGCGTACTCCGCCTTCCGGCCTGGTGACGCTCAACTTCTCGGGTGACGCGGCGATCCGGCTCGAGGTCGAATGTCTCGAGGCGGCGTTGACCGATCTCGGGCCGGCGTGGTCCGCACGCCGGCGCCCGCGCCACGGCGAAACCTGACTGCAGCGAGGGAAGGGCAATCCATGCCGATCCGGCTCTCGACACGCGACGCCGATTTCGGCGCTCGCTTCGCTGCATTCCTTGCCACCAAACACGAGGCGGCGGAGGACGTGGAGGCGGCGGTACGGGCGATCATCGCGGACGTCGCCGCGCGCGGCGATCGCGCGCTCACCGAACTCACCCGCCGCTTCGACCGGGTCGATCTCGACAAGATCGGAATCCGCGTCGAGGATTCCGCGCTTGATGCCGCGCTCGGATCGATCGATCGCGAGATCCGTGCCGCGCTTGAACTCGCGAAAGTGCGCATCGAGACCCATCACCGCCGCCAGCTTCCGCGCGATGAGATCTATGCCGATCCGATTGGCGTGGAGCTCGGTCATCGCTGGACCGCGATCGAGGCGGCCGGACTCTATGTGCCGGGTGGCACCGCTGCCTATCCCTCTTCGGTGCTGATGAATGCGATGCCAGCGCGCGTCGCCGGCGTCGAGCGCCTGGCAATGACCGTGCCGGCGCCGGACGGGAAGCTCAATCCACTGGTGCTGGCGGCGGCAAAGCTTGCGGGCGTGACCGAGGTCTATCGCGTGGGCGGCGCGCAGGCGATCGCCGCACTCGCTTTCGGAACCGAGACAATCAAAGCTGTCGCCAAGATCGTCGGGCCCGGCAACGCCTATGTGGCGACGGCGAAGCGCCTGGTGTTCGGCCGCGTCGGCATTGATATGGTGGCCGGTCCCTCCGAGGTGCTGGTGCTCGCAGACAGCGGCGCCGACCCCGCCTGGATCGCCGCCGATCTCCTCGCCCAGGCCGAGCACGACCAAGCGGCGCAGCCGATCCTGGTCACCGATGACACCGAACTCGCCGAAGCGGTCGAGCGCTCGCTCGCCCGCCAGCTGCAGAGTCTGCCGCGCGCCGAAATCGCAGGCTTAAGCTGGCGCGACTTCGGCGCTGTGATCCTGGTGCGCGATCTCGACGAGGCGATCCCGCTGGTCGATCGCATCGCGCCCGAGCATCTCGAAATCCTCGCCGCCGATCCCGAACGGCTCTCGGCGCGCATCCGCAATGCGGGGGCGATCTTTCTTGGGCCGTATACGCCCGAGGCGATTGGCGATTATATCGGCGGCTCCAACCATGTACTGCCGACCGCGCGCGCGGCGCGCTATGCCTCGGGCCTCGGCGTGCTCGACTTCATGAAGCGCACCTCGATCCTGAAATGCGGGCCTGATCAGCTGAAGAAACTCGGCCCCGCCGCGATCGCGCTCGCTAAAGCGGAAGGGCTCGAGGCGCATGCCCGTTCCGTGCAGCTCAGGCTCGATCGCGACTGACTTCGCCGATGCCAGACAACCCGGCCGATCCCACGCGCCGTCTCGTCGCCGTCGTTCTCGACGAGACTTCGATCGGGCGCGCCCATCCCGATGTCGAGCACGAGCGCACGATCTCGATCTACGATCTCATCGAGGACAACCGCTTCGAGCCGATCGGTGACGACGGCGGACCCTATGCGCTCAAGATCGCGCTTGTCGAACGCCGGCTCGTGTTCGAGGTGAGCCGTGCCGACGGCGCGCCGGTGGTGACGCATCTCCTATCGCTCACCCCGTTCCGCCGGGTCGTGAAGGACTATTTCCTCGTCTGCGAGAGCTATTACGCGGCGATTAAAACCGAATCTCCGGACCGGATCGAGGCGATCGACATGGGCCGGCGCGGTCTCCACAACGAGGGATCGCAGCTCCTGATCGAGCGGCTGAAGGACAAGATCCAGGTCGATTTCGATACTGCGCGCCGCCTGTTCACCTTGATCTGCGCGCTGCATTGGAAAGGCTGAGCCGGCATGGACACGGCCGCGCGCGGGGTCCGGCCCCAGGCCGTGTTGTTCCTCTGCGCCCATAATGTCGCGCGCTCGCCGATCGCGGCCGCACTCGCCAAGCATCTATTCACCCACTCGCTCCATGTGGGATCGGCCGGCGTGCGGAAAGGCGAGGCCGATCCCTTTGTCACCGCGGTGATGGAGGAGATCGGCATCGATGTTTCCCGCCACAAGCCGGTCTCGCTGGAAGAGATCGAGGAATATGAAGGGCTCAATTTCGATCTGGTGATCAGTCTGTCGCCCGAGGCGCACCACCGGGCGCTTGAATTGACCCGCAAGGCCGTATTCGATGTGGAATATTGGCCGACCGCAGATCCCACCGTCAGCGAGGGCAACCGCGAGCAGCGCCTCGATGCCTATCGCGCCGTGCGCGATGATCTCATGACCCGCATCAAGCAGCGCTTCGACTGGCGGCCCTTGGGGGCGGACTAGGCCCGGCGCCGGCTGTTCACAACACACACCGATTCGGCTAGCTTCGCCGCCGATCGCGGCCGGGCCGGTTCTCGTCCCGCCGCCAATCCAAACCAGGCGCATGGTCCGGGAAGGACGCGGGGCGCGAGGTAATCGCCGATGATTGGCCGGCCGAAACTTGTGCTTGCTTCCGGCTCGCCGCGCCGGCTCGCGCTTTTGAACCAGGCCGGGTTAGAGCCCGATTCGCTCGAGCCGGTGGAAATCGACGAGACGCCCGAGAGCGGCGAGCTGCCGCGAACGCTCGCCGTCCGTCTCGCCCGCGAAAAAGCGCTCGCTTGCCTGCCGCGGGTGCGCGGACGCGAAGAAATCAAGGGCGCCTATATCCTTTCCGCCGACACGGTCGTCGCCGTCGGCCGGCGCATCCTGCCGAAACCCGATTTGCTCGAAGAGGCGGCGGACTGTCTGCGGCTATTGTCGGGCCGCACCCATCGCGTCTATTCCGGCGTTTGCCTGGTCACACCGCGCGATGCAGTGCGCACGCGCCTGGTCGAGACGCGAGTCCGTTTCAAGCGGTTGTCGAACGAAGATCTCGAAAGCTATCTCGCCTCCGGCGAATGGCGCGGCAAGGCCGGCGGCTATGCCGTGCAAGGACTTGCCGGCAGTTTCGTGACCAAGCTCGTGGGCTCCTATACCAGCGTCGTGGGATTGCCGCTCTACGAGACCACCACCTTGCTCGCCGGCGAAGGCTATCCGGTGCATTTCGGCTGGCTCAATCCGCCCTGAGCGGAGAGTGACGAAGAATCATGTCCGAGCGCGATACCAATGGGTCTGCCTCCTCGGCTCTGCTTTCCGCGCGTCGTTGTCCGATTTGCGAAAAGCCCGCGGTCGATCGGTTTCGTCCGTTCTGTTCCAAACGTTGCGCCGATGTCGACCTGCATCGGTGGCTTTCCGGCACCTATGCGATCCCGGTGAAGGAAGCCGAAGACGAAGACGGCTCTCTCCCAGGGCAAGACGCAGCAAGCGAAAGCGAAGAGCCGAACCAGCACTGAAACCGGAATCGCAGGTTCGGCTGGCTGTCTGGACAGGCCGGAACCGACTTCCTATAACCGCGGCGCTCTCGATCGCCCGCGCTTGCAGGCGGGTAAGGCGCCCAGGTAGCTCAGTTGGTAGAGCACGTGATTGAAAATCACGGTGTCGGCGGTTCAATTCCGTCCCTGGGCACCATTCTTTGCAGCACTATAAATCTATGTTGATGGCACGCGCCCACGGGCGTTGCCGGAGGCGCGGCTCGGACGTCGTCGAGAGGACCGCCGCTATTTGAGCAAGACGCGGAGTTGCGCACCGATTTCATTCGTCAACCGTGGCGCCAGTCGTATTGGCGGCCGGTTTTATCGGAATGGACAGATTGGAAATCGACGGCGACAGCGGAATAATCATTCGCGCACGGGGTCGTTATCCCTGGATACCCGTGCCTTGACGGATTGCTCCGATCGTCGGCACAATTCTTTTTTGGTGGGAGGAAAATCAAATGGCAGCTACAGTGAATGCCGGCGCGCGTCTCGACCGGCTACCGATCTCATCGTTTCATTACCGCATCTTCTGGCTGATCGGCGCCGGCATGTTTTTCGACGGCTACGATCTCTATGTCGCCGGTGGCGTGCTGGCCGCGACAATTCAGACCAAATTCTCCACGCTGCCGCAGAACCTACAGTTCCTCTCTCTGACCTTCGTCGGGATGACCCTTGGTTCGCTCATCACCGGGTTCGTCGGCGACAAGTATGGCCGGCGCTTTACCTACCAGGTCAACTTGCTGATCTTCGGGCTTGCCTCGCTCGCGGCGGCGTTCGCACAGGACATGAACCAGCTTATCTGGTGCCGCTTCGTCCAGGGCCTCGGTCTAGGCGCCGAGATCGTGGTCGGCTATTCGACCTTGACCGAATTCGTGCCGCCGAAATCACGCGGCCGCTGGCTCGCCTCCATGGCATTCCTGGTGGTGGCGGGATTTCCGGCCACCGCGTTGCTCTCCTATTTGATCATTCCGACCTTCGGCTGGCGTCCGATGTTCATCATCGCCGGAGTCGGTGCGCTCGTGGTCTGGTACCTGCGCAAAAATCTTCCCGAGTCGCCCCGCTGGCTCGAATCCCAGGGTCGGACCCAAGAAGCCGAAGCACTGATGCAATCGATCGAAAAAGAAGCCGCGATCGCCGGACCGCTGCCGGCGCCGGTCGCCGCGAGGCCGATTCCTCAGATCGGCGCCGGCGCCATGCTGCGGCCGCCGCTCTTGCAGCGCATGATCGTCGGCAGCTGGGCGCTGATCACCATCAACACGCTGATTTTCGGCTTCGTGATCTTCCTGCCGCAATTTTTCCTGCGCCAGGGCCTGACCATTACCCAATCGCTCGGCTACACGCTGGTGCTCGCCAGCGCCTCGCTGATCGGATGTGCGGTGGGTGCCTACACCTCCGATTTCATCGGACGGCGCTGGAGCATCATTGGCGCGTCGATCGCGACCATCATTACCGGTTGGATCTACGCTAGGTTCAACGCCGCGTCCGATCCCACGATCGTATTGAGCGTCGGCTTTGTGCTGATCGTCGCGATTTATGTCCAGACTGCGATCCTGTTCGGGGTCTATACGCCGGAACTGTTCCCGACCGAGATCCGGCTGCGCGCCAACGGCATCTGCAACACGCTCGGCCGGCTGGCGACGGTGTTCTCACCGTTCATCGTGGGCTCGCTGATGGTGGCCTACCAGCTGCCCGGCGTCATCGGCCTGATGATCTTGCTAGTGGTGGTGCAGATCGTGGTGGTGTGGGTCTGGGGCGTCGAGCCGGCGCAGCGTCGACTCGAGGAACTTGATACCGCCACCGGCGGATCCGGCGGGCCCTCCGGCGGGGCCCCACGACCCGCCAGAGTTTGAACGCACATGCCATGCAGGCCGACGCCGTTCGCGTCGGTTTGCATGGGCACGGCCGCCGATGAATACCACCGAGCTCACCGCTGCTAGCGGCAAGATCACCGCGGCTCGTGCCGGAAACGGACGCGATCTGGTCGCGCTCCATTCGCTCCTCACGGATCGCCATGCCTTCGATCCGGTCCTTGCGCAACTCTCGAAACGCCATCGCGTGACGCTGATCAATCTGCCGGGCTTCCACGGCTCGAGGCCGGTCGAGGCCACCATGGACGCCTACATCGCGTTCGTGCGCGACGCCTTCGACGCTTTCCAGATCGGCCGCGACGCGATTCTCATGGGTAACGGCTATGGCGGCACGGTCGCGCTCGCCTTCGCCGTCGCCCACGGCGACCGCATCGGCCGGCTTCTGCTCGCCGACGTGGCGGCGGGATTCCCACCCGAAGGCAAGCAGACCTTCCGCGTCATGTCGGAGAAGGTGGCCGCGGGCGGCCTCGGCACCATCGCAGACATCGCGGCGAACCGCGTCTTTCATGCCGCTTATCTCGCCAAACACCCGCAAGCGCTCGCTGAGCGCCGTGCCGTCCTTCTCGAGATCGACCCCGCCGCATTCCGCGCCGCCTGCGCGATCCTGGTCGATGCCGATCTCGTCGCCGCGCTGCCGAAGCTCAAGGTGCCGACCCTCGTCATCTGCGGCGAGCTCGACCAGGCGACGCCGCCCGCCCTCAATAAAGTCATCACCGCCAAGGTGCCGGGCGCGCGCTATATCGAACTGAAGGCCTGCGGCCATTGCCCGCCGCTCGAACAGCCGAAAGAATTCCTCGCCGCAATTGAAGATTTCATCAGCCCCTGATGCCGCCTCTTCCCGCCGCCGGATTAATCACGACCCTGTCGTCATCGTTCGTTCGGAACGTGCTAAATATGTCCGCCCGCAGGCCGTCGCTTAGAGATGATTGAAATGCCGTTTCCCAGGGCTTCCAAGGCGCTCGCTCGCTTCACCGTGCTCGATCTCACCCGGGTGAGGTCGGGACCGACGGCAGTGCGCGAGCTCGCCGACTGGGGCGCCAATGTCATCAAGATCGAGCCGCCGGCGGGGCTGGAGAGCGGGGAGCCCGCGGGCGGCCCCCGCGAGGGCCCCGATTTTCAGAATCTTCACCGCAACAAGCGCAGCCTCACCCTCAATCTGAAAGCGCCGGAAGGTATTGCCGCCTTCCGTCGCCTGGTGGCAAAGGCCGACGTCGTGGTCGAGAACTTCCGGCCCGAGGTGAAGGAGCGGCTCAAGATCGACTACGCCTCGCTCCGCAAGATCAATAAGCGGCTGGTCTATGCCAGCATCTCCGGCTTCGGTCAGAGCGGGCCCTACCGCGACCGGCCGGGCTACGACCAGATCGCGCAAGGCATGGGCGGGATCATGTCGATCACCGGCCTGCCCGGTCAGGGCCCGGTGCGCGCCGGCATTCCGATCGCCGATCTCTCGGCCGGTCTCTTTTGTGCGCTCGGCATCCTGGTGGCGCTGATCGAGCGCGAACAATCGGGCGAAGGCCAGTGCATCGAGACCTCGCTGCTCGAGGCGCAGATTTTCATGCTCGATTTCCAGGCCGCACGCTGGCTGATCAAGGGCGAGATTCCGCCCCAGGCCGGTAACAACCATCCAACCAGCATCCCGACCGGCGTGTTCAAGACCGCCGACGGCCACATCAATATTGCGTGCCCGGGCCAGGCCATGTGGGTACGCCTGTGCCGCGCAATTGATGCGTCGGCGCTTCTCCAGAAGCCCGAATACGAGAACCCTGCAATTCGCTTGAAAAATCGCGACGCGCTCAATGCCGAAATCGAAAAATATCTCTCCAATCAGACCAGCGCGCAATGGATCGACCGGCTCAACGCCGCCGGCGTGTCCTGCGGACCGATCTATAGGATTGACGAAATGTTTGCCGACCCGCAGGTCGAGCATCTCGGCATCGTGCGAAGCATAAAGAAGAAGGACGGCGATACCCTTCGCGTCGTCGGCCAGCCGTTCAAGCTATCGCGCACGCCGTGTAAAGTCGCGGCACCTCCGCCCGAGCTTGGCCAGCATACCGACGAAGTTTTGAAGGAATTCGGCTTCAGCGCCAAAGAGATCGCCGCGCTGCGCCGCGCGAACGTGATATGACGCCGAGACGTGAATAGAGACGAGGAGCGGATCATGAGTGGCACCGACAAGATGCTGGCGAAGAAGGAAGGCCGCGTCGGCTACGTGATCTTCAATAATCCCGAGCGCCACAACGCCGTTTCGCTCGAGATGTGGGAGACGACCGCAGCGATCCTCGAGGACTTTGCCAAGGACGAAGGCATCGGCGTCGTGGTATTGACCGGGGTCGGCGGCAAGGCTTTCGTCTCCGGCGCCGATATTTCCAAATTTGAAGACGAGCGCGCGACGCAAGCAGCGGTCGCCCGCTACAACGCCGCGGTCGAGAACATCTATGCCGGCCTTCACGAATTCCCCAAGCCCACCATCGCCATGATCCGCGGCTATTGCATCGGCGGAGGTCTCGGCCTCGCGGTCAGCTGCGACATCCGCATCGCATCGGACAATGCGCGCTTCGCACTTCCCGCGGCGAAGCTCGGCCTCGGCTACGACCTTCCCGGCATCAAGCGCTTCGTCGACACGCTCGGGCCGTCCTTCACCAAGGAAATCTTCTTCACCGCGCGTCAGTTCGACGCCACCGAGGCGCGCGAGATGGGCTTGGTCAATCGGGTATTGCCCGACGGTGAGGTCGAGGCCTATGTGAAGAATTACGCCGACACTATCGGGTCCAATGCGCCGCTGACGGTGAACTCGGTCAAATATATCGTGGGCGAAGTCCTCAAAGACGAATCCAAGCGCAACACCGCGCGCTGCACCGAGCTCGTGAAAAAATGCTTCGCCAGCCGCGATTATATCGAGGGCCGCAAGGCGTTCATGGAAAAGCGCAAACCGGTATTCACGGGCAGCTGACGGCGGGGTTAGGGCAGGGGGGTTGGCGTGGCATCGGTCGAATTGCGCAGGTTGAGCAAACGCTACGGTCCGCTCGCGGCCGTTGACGACGTATCGCTCAAGGTCGGGCACGGTCTGCTCGTGTGCCTGCTCGGGCCTTCCGGCTGCGGCAAGACCACGACCTTGCGGTTGATCGCCGGTTTCATCGAGCCTTCGTCGGGAGAAATCCTTGTCGGTGACCGGATGGTCTCCTCGCCCGCCCGCACGCTGCCGCCGGAACAGCGCAACATGTCGATGATCTTCCAGAGCTATGCGCTCTGGCCGCACATGACGGTGGCCGAGAACGTCGCTTACGGCCTGACGCTCAGGAAGATCGACCGCGAGACGATTGCCAAGAAACTCGCTGCCATGCTCGCGACCACGCATCTTCAAGCCTTCGCCGAGCGCTATCCCGGCGAATTGTCGGGCGGACAGCAGCAGCGCGTGGCGCTCGCCCGCGCGCTTATCGTCGAGCCCGAAACACTCCTGCTCGACGAGCCCTTGTCCAATCTCGACGCCAATTTGCGCGAGGAGATGCGCTTCGAGGTGCGCCGTCTTCACGATCAATACCGCTACACCACGGTCTATGTGACCCACGACCAGTCCGAAGCCATGACCACCGCCGATCTCATCGCGGTGATGAACGCGGGCAAGATCGAGCAAGCTGGTACGCCGGAGGAAATCTACGATCGGCCACGCTCGGAATTCGTCGCCCGCTTTATCGGCTCGAGCAATATCGTCAAGGGCAAGAACCTCGATCACAGCCGCGTCGCCTTTGCCGGGACGGCTTTGCGCTGCGAAGGGGCGAAGCTTGTCCCCGGCGGCGAGACTGCGGTATCGATCCGCCAGCACGATATCCGCCTGTTGACGGCGCCGCCGCAAACGGTGGAAAACGTCGTGCCGGCCACGGTCATGCGGCAGGTATTCCTCGGCGGCAGCCGCGACTATATGGTGGAGATTGCCGGCGGGATCCAGCTGCGCGTGGTCGTGCCGGCCGAACAGGACATCCCGCAGGGCGCTGCGGTCTGGCTCCATCTGCCGCCCGAGCACTGCCGGGCGTTGGTGGGGTAAGGTGCGAGCGGCCAGGACAAGTCCAGCAGGCGGAAAGACAGGGAGGAAACGGCAATGCGTAAGATGAAATTTTCGAGGCGTGACGTACTCAAAGGCTCGGGTGCGCTCGCCTTCACCGTCTATGCCTCGCCGATCAGGGCCGCTGCCCCGCCGCCATCGGCGATCACGCCCGAGTTGATCGCGGCTGCGAGGAAGGAAGGCAATGTCATCTGGTACACCTCGGTCGATCTTCCGCTCGCCGAGAAGGTAGCCAAGGCCTTCCAAGACAAATATTCCGGCGTCGCTGTACGGGTCGAGCGCACCGGCGCCGAGCGTGTGTTCCAGCGCATCGGCCAGGAATATTCGAGCAACATCCGCGCCGTCGATATCGTCAATTCGTCGGACGCCGCCCATTTCATCGTGTGGAAGCGCGATGGACTGCTCGCGCCCTACGTGCCCGAGGACGTGGCGAAACACTATCCGTCGGAACACAAGGATGCGGACGGCATGTTCGCGAGCTTCCGCGTCTGGCTCTCGATCATCGCCTATAATACCAATTTGGTGAAGCCCGAAGAGGCGCCGAAGAGCTTCGCCGATCTACTCGATCCGAAATGGAAGGGAAAGATCATCAAGGCGCACCCGGGCTACAGCGGCACCATCATGACCGCGACCTACCAGATGCAGCGCGACCTCGGCTGGTCCTATTTCGAGAAGCTCGCCCTGCAGAACATCATGCAGGTGCAGTCCTCGGCTGATCCACCCAAGAAGCTTGCTCTCGGAGAGCGTGCGGTGCAGGCCGACGGCAACGAATATAATATTTTCCAGTTGAAGGAACAGGGTCGGCCGGTCGAGCCGGTTTATGCGACGGAAGGCTCGCCGCTCATCGTGGGTCCCAATGGTGTGTTCAAGGCGGCCCCCCATCCCAACGCCGCACGACTCATGCAGAGTTATATGTTCAGCGCGGAGGCGCAGCAGCTCATCATCGATGTGGGCGGCCTGCGTTCGCTCCATCCCCAGACCAGGGAGAAGCCGGGGCGCAAGCCCTTCCGCGAGATCAAGACCATGAAGGACGATCCCGCAGCCGTCGAGAAGAGTAGCGAGGAGATCAAGGTCCGTTATACCAAGATTTTTGGCGTCTGACGCCGCCAAACGATCTCTCTCTCGGGGAGAAACGCCTTTGAGTGTTGCCTCGCTCGGACGCGCTGAGGGGCGGCCGGCCGGAATCGATCTGTCGCAGCCGATCATATTCTGCATCGCGGCGCTGTTGTGCCTATTGATCGTCCTGCCGCTGTCGTGGCTGTTCTATTACAGCGTCAGCGACCGCAGCGGTGGCTTCACGCTCGACAACTTTCATAAGCTCCTCACCGATCCGGTTTTCCTCGATCCGCTGATCACAACCTTCATTCTCGCGACTACGGCGAGCGTCGTCTGCTGCGCGGTCGCGGCACCCATGGGCTGGCTCGTCGCGCGCACCGATCTGCCGTTGCGCCGTACGGTCCGCTTCCTGGTGATGGCGTCGTTCGTGACGCCGCCGTTCCTGGGCGCGATCGCCTGGGAACTCTTGTCGGCGCCGAACAGCGGCCTCCTCAATCACGTCTACCGGTTGCTCACCGGCGCGTCGCAGGACCAGCATCTGTTCAACATCTATACATTACCGGGTCTCATCTTCGTCATCGCCTGCTACACCTTCCCCTATGTGTTCGTGCTGGTCGCGAACGCACTCGACCGCATTCCAGGCGATCTCGAGGACGCCTCCTCAATCCTCGGCGGCCGCATTTGGGCGACCGCGCGCCGGGTGACGATTCCGCTCGCCCTTCCGGCCCTGATCG
>JAUSIF010000239.1 GCA_030648135.1 Xanthobacteraceae bacterium | reverse complement strand
ATTTGCATCCCGCTTCCTCGCCCGGATTCCCTCAAGCCTCATTAGCGGGGAAGGCGGGCCGGCTCAACCGCACGGTGGAGATTTCGGATGTCGGGTAGCTTAAGTCAGCCGGCGAGCGTTTCGGGCTGAGCGGCGGGGCTTAGTGCTGCCTTGAGTGCCGCAACCTCGGCGGCGCTCGCCCCCAAGCCGAGTTTGGTTCGCCGCCACAACACGTCATAGGCGGTCGAGGCCCATTCCTCGCGCCGCAGATAATCGAGTTCGGCGGCGTGGAGGTCGCCGACGAGGCGGGTCCCGAGATCGTCGCGGCGTTTCACATCGCCGAGGATTTTCCACGCGCGCGTGCCATAGGCGTGGGCCCATCGCCGCGCCAGGGCCTCGGTGAGAAAAGAATGGCGGGTGCGTAATTCGGCAACGAGCTCTTCGATCCCGCCCGGGCCGAGATCTCCGCCCGGCAAGGGCACAGAGCCGGTCCAGGCGGGCTCGGGAATGAACAAGTGTTCTAGTTTAGCGACCACCTTCTCGGCGAGACTGCGATAGGTCGTGAGCTTGCCGCCGAATACCGAGATGAGCGGCGGCTCGCCATAGCGCCCGTCGACCTCAAGCACATAGTCACGGGTTACGTCCGCGGGCTTGCCGGAGCCGTCATCGACCAGTGCGCGAACGCCGGCATAGGTCCATTTGACCTTCGAAGGCTCGACCGGCACGCGAAAAAACGCGTTCGCCGCCCGGCAGATATAGAGGATCTCCTCCGCGGTCGCCGCCGCGTAGGTGGGATCGCCGGAGACATCGATCTCAGTGGTGCCGATGAGGGTGAAATCGCCGGCAAAGGGAATGGCGAAGACGAGCCGTCGATCGTCGTTCTGCATGATATAGGCGCGATCATGGGCATGCAGCCGCGGAACAACGATGTGGCTGCCCTTGACCAGGCGGATGCGAATGCGCGAGGGACGGCGCAGCACGGTCTCCAGCACGCGCGCGACCCAGGGCCCGGCCGCATTGACCAGCGAACGCGCCGTCGCGATTTCGCGTTTGCCGCCGGCCTGCAAGACGAGATGCCAGCGTCCATCCTCGCGTCTCGCGGTCACGCAGCGCGTGCGCGGACGTATTTCGGCGCCCTTCTCGCGCGCACCGATCGCGTTGGCGATGACAAGACGGGCGTCATCGACCACGCAATCGGAGAACTCGAAGCCAAGATGCGAGCCGGGCTTCAATGGCGCGCCCGCCGGATCGTCGGCGAGGTCGAGCACACGGCTTCCCGGCAAGGTATTGCGGCCGCCGATCCAGTCATAGAGGGCGAATCCGAGCCGCAGCATGAAGGCGGGTCTCGCCCCGCGCACATAGGGCAATACGAAACGCATCGGCCGCACCAAATGCGGCGCGAGCTGCAAGAGCCGTTCGCGCTCGGCGATTGACTCGCGCACCAGATGGAATTTGAAATGTTCGAGATAGCGCAGGCCGCCGTGGATCAGCTTGGTGCTGGCCGAGGAAGTTGCGGAGCCGAGGTCGCCCTGCTCGACCAGGAGCACGGAGAGCCCCCTGCCCGCGGCGTCACGGGCGATGCCGCATCCATTGATTCCCCCGCCGATGATGGCGAGGTCGTAGTCGGCCATTGCCTTCCCCGTCCCACGTCGTTTGCAGGAGTGTGACGGCGAAAGGTGACGATATCGTCAAGGCGAGATTGCGGCCCCGGTATGGTATAGGCGCGGGGCGCTACCAGCGCGGGCAATCGCATGCAAAGAAGAATGATCTCACGGACTTGAGTGCCGGCGGCGCCCGCAAGTTCAAACCCGTTCGAGCGCCAGCGCAACACCCTGACCGACGCCCACGCATAGGGTGGCGAGCGCGCGGCTACCCTTCCTCTCCTCGAGGGCACGAACGGCGGTGCCGGCGATGCGCGCGCCCGACATGCCGAGCGGATGCCCGAGCGCGATGGCGCCGCCGTTCGGGTTCACATGCTCGGCGTCGTCGGCAATGCCGAGGCCACGCAGACACGCGAGCGACTGGCTGGCGAAGGCCTCGTTCAGTTCGATGACATCGAAGTCGGAAACTTTGATGCCGAGCCGGGCGACGAGCTTTTCCGTCGCCGGAATGGGCCCGATACCCATGATCCGCGGCGGCACGCCGGCCGACGCCATGCCGAGTACACGCGCGCGCGGCTTCAGCCCATGCGCACGAACCGCTTCCTCGGAAGCGAGAATCAAAGCGGCGGCGCCGTCGTTCACGCCGGAGGAATTTCCCGCGGTGACGGTACCCGGATTGCGGAACGGGGTCTTCAGCTTCGCGAGCTTTTCGAGCGTAGTATCGGCGCGGGGATGCTCGTCACGATCGACCGTGATCGATCCCGACTTGCCGCCCGGCGTCTCGACCGGAACGATCTCGGCCTTGAAGTATCCGCGCGCCTGCGCCCTGGCCGCGCGCTGTTGCGAGCGCCAAGCGAACTTGTCCTGATCCTCGCGCGAGACCTGGAATTCCTCGGCGACGTTCTCGCCCGTTTCGGGCATGGAATCGACGCCGTATTGCGCCTTCATCAACGGATTGATGAAGCGCCAGCCGATGGTGCTGTCGTAGATTTCGTTGGTGCGCTGGAACGCCTCGGTCGCCTTGCCCATGACGAAGGGCGCGCGCGACATCGACTCCACCCCGCCGGCGATAACAAGATCGATCTCGCCCACCTTGATCGCGCGCGCGGCGGTGCCGACCGCATCCAGCCCCGAAGCGCACAGCCGGTTGAGGGTCGTGCCCGGCACCGAATTGGGCAGGCCCGCGAGCAGGAGCGCCATGCGGGCGACATTGCGATTGTCCTCGCCGGCCTGGTTGGCGCAGCCGAAATAGACCTCGTCAAGCTTGTCCCAATCGACCGATTTATTGCGGGCGATCAATGCCTTGATCGTATAAGCGGCGAGATCGTCGGTGCGCACCTTGGCCAATACTCCGCCATAGCGGCCAACCGGCGTGCGCACGAAATCGCAGACGAAAGCTTCGCGCAGTTTCGACATGACCATTCCTCAGGCCGCCTCGCCGTGGGCGGCGGCGGTGCGCGCATAAAGTTCGCGCAGCACCCGCAGCTCCTTCTCCGTAGGCGGCGGCGTTTCGGCGACCTTGTTGCTGAAACGGACCGGCCAGCCGGTCGCCTCGGTCACCTGTTCGCGGCTGACGCCCGGATGCAATGACACCACCGTGAGCTCCTTCGTTTTCGGGTCGGGCTCCATGACGCAGAGATCGGTGATGACCTTGGTCGGCCCTTCGGTATCGATGCCACGGCGGGCGCGGTCGTTCTTGCCCTTGCCGTGACCGAGCGAGGTGACGAAGTCGAGCTTCTTCACGAAGGCGCGCTTGGAGTGAATCATGGCGATGAAGATGCGACCGCAACTGGTCGCGATCTCGGGGGCGCCGCCGCCGCCGGGCAGCCGCACCTTCGGCTTCTTGTAGGGACCAACCACCGTGGTGTTGAGATTGGCGAAGCGGTCGATCTGCGCGCCACCGAGGAATCCGGTCGTGATGCGCCCGCTCTGCAGCCAAAAGCGGAATATTTCCGGGACCGACACCGTGCAGAGTGCGGTCTCGCACAATTCGCCGTCGCCGATCGAGAGCGGAAGCACGTTCGGCTTGGTCTCGATCGTGCCCGACTCGTAGATGAGCACGATATCGGGAGCATGGGTGAGACGCGCGAGGTTGCAGGCTGCCGAAGGTGCGCCGATGCCGACGAAGCAGACATCGTCGTTCTTGAGCGCGCGCGCGGCGGCGACGGTCATCATCTCGGTCGGGCTATAGCTCGCCGTCATCGCCGATCCTCGTCACGCCGCCCGCTGCGCATGGACCGCGAAGGCGCCGGGTCCCTTGCGCATCACGTGCTCGTCGATCCAGGCGCGGAAGCTGTCGCGGTCGCGCGAAATCGGATCCCATGCCTTGTAGAACGCATTATCACGCTTGTAATAGCCGTGCGCATAGGAAGGATGCGCGCCGCCCCGCACCTGCACGATCGCGCCCACGGTCCAGCTCGGAAGAATGATCGCATTGGGCGAACGCGCGCCGAATTCGTCGACGACCTCCTCGACGGTGACGATCGAACGCTTGGCCGCCAGCACCGCTTCCTTCTGCACACCGACGATACCTTCGAACATCACGTTGCCTTCGCGGTCGGCCTTCTGTGCGTGGACGATCGCCACGTCGAGTTTGATCGCCGGCACGGCGGCAAGCTTCTCGCGCGTGAAGGGGCAGATGATTTGCTTGATGTTCGGGTTGACCTTCGCAAGCTCGGCGCCGCGATAGCCGCGAAACACGGCGAAGGGAAGACCCGCCGCGCCCGCATCGTAGGCGTTCGCCATGGCGGCGTGGCTGTGCTCCTCGATCGCGAGCGGACCGGGCCAGCCATTCTCGTAGGCGTCGCGGAACCGGTGCAGCGAGCCCACCCCCGGGTTGCCGACCCAGGAGAACACCAGCTTGTCGGCGGCGCCCATGCCGATGAGCTGGTCATAGATGAGGTCGGGCGTCATGCGCACGAGGGTGAGGCGCTTCTTCTTCTGACGGATTACCTCGTGGGCGGCGGCAAAGGGAATGAGATGGGTGAACCCCTCCATGGCGACGACATCGCCGTCGCGCACGTTCGCTTCGACAGCCTCGTCTAGCTCGAGAACATCAGCCATGATCTAGCTCGGCCATTCAAGCTGTAACTTGTTCAAATACCTGGAAAATTCAAACATTCGGCCGCACGCCAAGTTGCACTCACAACTCCTGTCTGACCCGACACGGGAGGGAATTGGCCCTCTTGTTTGATCGCACCCTGCCTTCTTCGCGCATGGACTGGATTCCGACAAGCCATGTGGCGGTTACAGGGAAGTTGCCTCTTCATGCGGCAGGAGTGCTCATAATTGACATGGAGTTGGGCGTCTAGCGCCCATTCGTTCGTATCGCGTACAATTTACTTGTATTAGGGTATCCTGATCCGCTATTCATGACCGTCTGGGATTGTTATGGATCAAGTCACACCCAATTTTGCCGAGACTGCGGATCCGACCGAACAGCCGGATTTCGTGACCGCGCTGGCGCGTGGTCTCGCGGTGATCCGCGCCTTCGGCGCGGAGGTGCCGCGCATGACGCTGGCCGAGATCGCGCGGCGGACCGGGTTCGCGCGCGCGACGGTGCGCCGTTCGCTGATCACGCTCGAAGCGCTGGGTTATGTGAAGAATGATGGGCGCAACTTCGCTCTCACCCCTCGGGTACTGGCGCTGGGTCATTCCTATCTTTCCTCGACGCCGCTTCCGCGCGCCGCGCAACCCTTCCTCGAACGACTTTCTGAGATAATTCAGGATGCCTGCTCGGTCTCCATCCTCGACGATGACGAGGTTCTGGTCCTAGCCCGCGTCGCACCGAAACGACTCGTCTCGCTCGCCAATCCGGTCGGAAGCCGTCTTCCCGCTTATTGCACCGGTTCCGGCCGCATGCTCCTTGCCGGACTGTCCGATGCCGCGCTCGATGCATATCTCGCCCGGGTAGTGCCGTGCCGCTTCACGGCACGTACGCTGGTCGACCCGAGCGAAATCCGCCGCGTGGTCCTCGAAGCGCGAACCTTGGGTTATGGATTATGCGACGGCGAACTTGAGAACAGCATCCGTTCGATCGGCGTACCGCTCACGAATGTATATGACCGCAAGGTCGCAGTGCTTGGTGCGGTCAGTTATTTCGATCGGGTTGCGCCCGCGGAGATGATCGAACGTTTTCTGCCGCACATGCGCCGTGCCGCCGAGGATTTGCGCTCCATTCTGATCTGACCGGGACCGGACAGGCGACTAGCCGCGGTTCAGGACTTCGGCTTGCCGTCGGGGGCAAACTGCGTGAGATAGGTGATCAGATCGTCTGATCTCGCTGTCCTTAGGCAAGCCGGGAAGATCATCTTGGTTCCTGGAATCACCAGCCGCGGCGGCGAGCATACCCGCGGCAGTCGCCGGGGTCGTGGCGGAATTTTTTCAACCGAGAAACGTGCCACCGTTCACGTGGATGGTCTGGCCGGTGATGTAACGGGCTCCCGGCCCGCAGAGAAAGCGCACCGCGGCCGCGATCTCTTCGGGCATGCCGTGCCGGCCGACGATGGTGGCGTGGGTCTGGTGGTGCTGCGGCTCCGGTGTGTCCGCCTTGCGCGTGGTGTCGATCAGACCGGGCGAGATGCAGTTCACGGTCACATGATCTTCGGCAAGGTCGTGAGCGAGTGCGCGGGTCAAGCCCACGATCCCGGCCTTGGCGGTAATGACATGGGCCCGGCGCTTGGCTCCGGTGTGGCCGCTCAAGCCGCCGATATTGACGATGGCGCCGACGCCGCTGCTCTTCAGCTGCGGCAGGCATGCCTTCACGCAAAGGAACGCGCCGTCGAGCGTCACGGCCATGATCTCGCGCCAATCGGCGAAGGTCATCTGATCGAGCGACTTCTCTTTGCGCAACGCTGCATTGTTGACGAGGATGTCGATGCGGCCGAATTTATCGACGGCGGCCGCCGCCATTTTTTCGACCGCGACCGCGTCGGCGACGTCG
The DNA here is from genome assembly GCA_030648135.1 of Xanthobacteraceae bacterium. Taxonomy (GTDB): domain Bacteria; phylum Pseudomonadota; class Alphaproteobacteria; order Rhizobiales; family Xanthobacteraceae; genus JAUSIF01. The sequence continues at coordinate 1,824 of JAUSIF010000239.1, read as the reverse complement.
GCGACGACCCCGAGCGCGCGTCCGCCTTGCGCCTCGATCTCGCGCGCGACCGCGTCTGCTTCCATGCGGTTCGAGCGCGCATTGACGATAACCGCCGCTCCGGCGTCGGCGAGTGAGAGCGCGATCGCCCGGCCGATATTGCGTCCGGCTCCGGTCACGATCGCGACCCGCCCGGCCAATTCCTGGTTGCCATTCTTCATGACGAGGTTCACTCCCCCAAAGCCTTGAGATCGATCGCACCGTCATAGAGCTTGCGCGCGAGGCCGAGTGCGGCGTCGATGCGCTTCGCGTTCCAGCCGCCGTGGCGCGTGTTGAGTGCGAATTTCTCCTCGAGGTCATGCCGCTCGAGCGGCTCGTGGGCGCCGCCGCGTAGATGCGGCTGGCGTTCTTCGATGATTTTTCCATCGCGCAGCACGGCGCGGATGTGGCCGGTAAATTCGTTCGGATAGGGATTGTTGGGATCGATCTCATAGCGCACCTTGGCGGCGAGCGCAGTGACGCAAGGGTCGCGCACGCTTTCGTCTGCGAATGCATCGAGGCCGACGCCGCCGCGCACGAAGCCCGAGGCGATGCAATAAGGGATGGAGAACTTCGCCGCATAGCCGTTGGGCGGACGCTGCTTGTCCGCGAGCGGTTCCCACAGACGATGCACGATGCCTTCCGCGGTCTCGCAGACGAGCTCCTCGATGTCCTCGGCTGCAATTCCGCGCGCGGCGAGCCGGCGTGCGCAGTCGATGAAGGGATGCGCCATGGTGCCGCATGGATAGGGCTTGAAGGCGAGCGCAGTCAGCACCCAGCGCTCGCCGAAGTCGCCGACGAGCGCTTGATAGTCGCCGTCCTTGGTATGGGCAAAGCCGTTGAAGAGGCCGTGGACACCCTCGAACACCGTGCGCGGACCGACGAATCCGGCGCGGCCCAAGAGCGCCGCGCGCAAGCCCGATTGCGCCGCCCAGCCCGGATGCAGACGCTTGGTCCAGGCGCCCTCGGCGAGATATTCGATGATGCCGCCCGCCATGCTGCCGGCGATGCCGAGCGCGTCCACGATCTGGCGCCGGTCGCAACGAAGCGCCGCGGCGGTGCCGGCGGCGGCAGCGATCGCGCCCAGCACGGCAGTCGGATGAAAGCCCGAGCGGTGGATCGCCTTCGGCACTACCAGACTCAGCCGGCATATCGTCTCGACGCCCACGGCGATGCCGACGAGCGCCGACGGCCCATCGGCATTGTGCCGCTCGCAAGCCGCGAGTACGGCGGGCACGATCACGGCGCCTGCATGGACCGGACCACCCTCGAAGGTGTCGTCGAAATCCTCGCCGTGGGCGGCGGTGCCATTGACGAAGGCCGCTCCCGCCGCGCTCAAGCGCCGCTTATGCCCGATCGCGGTGCAAGGCCCGTCATCGTCGCAAGCCGCGAGCGCACTCCGCACGTATTCCGCCTTGCGCGCGGTTACGCAGAGGCCGATCACGTCGATCAAGAGATCCTCGCATTTCGCACGCACGGCCGCCGGCAGACGCGCCGCATCGAGCACGGCGATACGCTCGGAGAGCTGTTCGGCGACGGTCGTGGTCATTGCTACCGTCAATTGTTGCGCAGGCGGACGCCGCCGCCGAATCCGGGTAGACGATTGGCGAGGATGACGACCGCGAAAGTGATGATCAGCATGACGAGGCCAAGCACCGAGATGGCGGCAAGATCGCCGCTTTCATTGAGATCGAAGATCAACACCGAGATCACCTTGGTCTCCGAGGTGAACAGCATGATCGCCGCCGATAGTTCCCGCATGACGCCTACGAAGACGAAGCACCAGGTCGCGATCACGCTGGTCCT
>JAUSIF010000233.1 GCA_030648135.1 Xanthobacteraceae bacterium | reverse complement strand
CCGGGACGGCGCGATGCGAGCGTGAAGACCCTCGCCCGCGTCGGCCGGGTCGAACTCCATGGGCTGGGCCTCTCGCCGGGCGAGACCGCGGCGCTCGGATCGGTCGGCGCTCGCCCGGTGCTGATGCTGCCCGGAAGGCTCGACGCGGCGCTCGCGGTCTGGCTGGTGGCCGGGCGTCGATTGATCGCCCGCCTCTCGGGACGGTCCGCGGACGAGCCGGGAATTTCGGTCACGCTTTCCCGCAAGATCGCTTCGACCGTCGGCATCGCCGAGGTCATCCCCGTCCGCCGCACCGATAAAGGGGTCGAGCCGCTCGCCTCCGGATTTTTCCCGTGGAACGCGCTCGCCCGCGCCGACGGCTGGGTTCTGGTGCCTCCCGAGAGCGAAGGTTATGCGGCGGGATCGACGCTCGAAATGAGGCGATTGCCGTGAGCCGCGAACGAAAAAAGCCAGCGGCTGCGTCGAACGGCCTCATCGATGCGGTCCGGCAGGCGGCCCGGCAGGAGCAGTTCCTGGAAGTGGTCCCGCCCGAGGAGGCGCGCGTTCGCTTCGAGCGGCATCTCGATTTGAAGCCGTTGCCGGCCGAATCCGTAGCACTTGCTGAAGCGCTCGGCCGCGTGCTCGCCCATGACGTGGCGGCGCCCGTCGACGCGCCGCCGTTCGACCGCTCCAACGTCGACGGCTTTGCCGTACGCGCCGCCGATACCCATGGCGCGAGCGACGGCTCGCCGCGCCAACTCCTGCTCAATTCCGAAGTGCTCGTCTGCGGTGCCGTGCCGAAGCTCGCCGTCCAGCCCGGTACCGCCACCGCGATCGCGACCGGCGGGATGATTCCGCGCGGCGCCGACGCGGTGGTGATGATCGAATGGACCGATCTCGTCGAGGCCGGCGAGCCCGCGATCGAATTGCGCCGCTCCGTCGCCCCCGGCCAATTTATCTCTTATGCCGGCTCCGACATCGCGCGCGGCGAGATGCTGTTGCGCCGCGGCGCCCGCATCGGCTCGCGCGAGATCGGCATGTGTGCGGCCTGCGGGCTCGCGACAATCGAAGTGGTGCGGCGGCCGAAGGTAGCGGTGCTCTCCACCGGGGACGAGCTGGTCGAGCCGGGAAAGTCGCTGAAAGCCGGCGCGGTCTATGACTCCAACGGCGCGATTATCGCCGCGGCGGTCGAGGAGGCCGGCGGCGAGCCGGTCGGCTTCGGCGCTTTTCCGGACGACGAGGCCACGCTCGAGAAAGCCGTGCGCCGCGCGCTCGCGAGCTGCGATCTCGTCGTGCTCAGCGGCGGCACCTCCAAGGGCGTGGGCGATCTCTCCCACCGCATCGTCTCGAAACTGGGCAAGCCCGGCATCCTCGTCCATGGCGTGGCGCTCAAGCCCGGCAAGCCGCTCTGTCTCGCAGTGATCGGCAAGAAGCCGGTGGTGGCGCTGCCGGGCTTTCCCACCTCGGCAATCTTCACCTTCCATGCGTACGTGGCGCCGGTGCTGCGCGCTTATGCGGGCCTGCCGCCCGAGGCCGCCGAAACCATCGAGGCGACGGTGCCGGTGCGACTTCCTTCGGAAATGGGCCGCAAGGAATTCGTGCTGGTGGCGCTGGTGGCGGGGGAGGCGGGTCCAATCGCCTTCCCGATTGCTAAGGGCTCCGGCGCGGTCACCACTTTCTCCGAGGCCGACGGCTTTCTCGAAGTCGATGCGCTCAGCGCATATCTCGATGCCGGCTCGCGCGCGCAAGTCACGCTCCTGGGCAAGGCCGCGCGCATTCCCGATCTTGTCGTCACCGGCAGCCATTGCGTCGCCCTTGACGCGGTGCTGGGCAAGCTCGCCGAAGCAGGGTTAAGCGCGCGCCGGATCGCGGTCGGCAGCCTCGGCGGCGTCGCCGCCGCCCGCCGCGGCGAATGCGATCTCGCGCCCGTGCATCTCCTCGATCCCGCCACCGGCACCTATAACGAGCATCTGGTCGAACCGGGTCTTCTGCTGGTGCGCGGCTGGCATCGCATGCAGGGTATCGTCTTTCGCGCGGGCGATCAGCGCTTCGAGGGCAGGAAGCCCGCGGAAGCGCTGAAGGCGGCACTCGCCGATCCCGGCTGCCTGATGGTGAACCGCAACGCCGGCGCCGGCACGCGCGTGCTCATCGATCAGCTGCTCGCGGGCGCGCGGCCGCTGGGCTACGGCAATCAGCCGCGCTCCCACAACGCGGTCGCGGCCGCGGTGGCGCAAAGCCGCGCCGATTGGGGGGTCGCGATCGAGTCGGTCGCTCGGCTCTATGATCTCGGCTTTCTGCCGCTCGCGCCCGAGAGCTACGATTTTCTGCTGGTCGAGAGTCGCCGCGAGCGCCCGGCGGTCAAGGCCTTTCTCGCCGCTTTGCGCGATCCCGCCGTGCAAGGAAAAATTCGCGCCCTCGGCATGCGCCCCGCCGAAGCCTGATTTGGAAATGAAAGTAACCAACGATCCCCGGGAACCGCAGTGATGTCAGGATTTTTCCGCTTCGCCGCCGTCCTGCTCGTGCTCGCGCTGATCACCGGCGCGGCGGACGCGCAGCTGCGCGGTCACGGCGGACCGGTGCGCGCGGTGGCGGTGTCGCCCGACGGCAGCAATGCGATCTCGGGCAGCTTCGACACTTCGGCGATCCGCTGGTCGCTCGCGCGCAATGCGGCCGAGCAGGTGCTGCGCTTCCACGAAGGCGCGGTGAATGCGGCCGTGTTTCTGAATGACGGCCGCATCGCCACCGGCGGCGAGGACGGCAAGATCGCGATCTGGGCGCCGGGCAATCCGCAGCCGGCGAACGTGTTCGAAGGCCATACCGCGCCCATTGTCTCGCTCGCCGCCTCGCCCGACGGCGCTACCCTCGCTTCGGCATCCTGGGACCACAGCATCCGGCTCTGGCCGCTTGCAGGCGGCGCGTCACACATCCTCGAGGGCCATCAGCAGGGTGTGAACGGCGTCGCCTTTACGCGCGACGGACGCGAGCTCGTGAGCGCGGGCTACGACGCGACGGTGCGGATCTGGCCGCTTGCGGGAACCGGATCCCCGGTCATCGTCACGCTGCCGACGCCGCTCAACGGGGTCGCGGTCGCGTCCGACGGCGAGATTGTCGCCGCCGGCGCCGATGGTTATGTGCGCTTCCTGTCTCCGGCGGGCGAGCGGCGCGGCGAGGTCGAAACGGGAGGGACGCCGCTGATCGCGGTCGCGGTTTCAGGCGACGGCAAGCTCGTCGCCGCCGCCGGCATTCGCGGATCGGTCGCCATCATCGAACGCGGCAACCACAAGCTCGCCCGCACGCTGGTCGGTCCCGGTCTGCCGGTCTGGTCGGTCGCTTTCTTTCCCGATCATCGCACGCTGCTCACCGGCGGCACCGACCGCATGGTGCGGCGCTGGGACGCGGAGACCGGCGACCACATCGGTGCCGTCGTCATGGGCGGACCGCCGGATCCGCTCGCGGCCTTTGCCGGCGATCCCGGCGCCGAGGTTTTTCGCGCCTGCGTCGCCTGCCACACGCTCGCGCCCGACGAAGGCAACCGCGCCGGGCCGACGCTCGCGGGCATTTTCGGGCGCCGGATCGCGACCCTGCCGGGCTACAATTTTTCGCCCGCGTTGAAGAAGCTCGACATCGTGTGGACGCCGGAGACGGTGGCGAAGCTGTTCGAGATCGGGCCCATGGCTTATACGCCCGGCACCAAGATGCCGGAGCAGACCATCGGCTCGGCCGTGGACCGCAAGGCGCTGGTGGAATTCCTCGCCAAGGCGACGAAGGCGAAATAATTATTCGTCTTGGCCGGGTTTACAGCCAACTTTAGGCAGGCTGCGTAAACATGCCTGCCCGGCCATCTACGTTTTAAGCGATCGTGGTTGAAAAACGTGGATGCCCGGCACAAGGTTTACCCTTGGGCCGGCCACGCAAATCGGCTGCTGCCGACTTGCGCACCATTAACACTGATCTCGGGTAAACCCGATCAGTGGCCGGACCCGAGGGCCGGGCATAACGGAAGAAATTACGATCGGGATAGGCCGAGCCGTTACGACTTCCGCCCGCGCGCCCGCTTCTCGCTCCCGCGTCGATCATCCTAGGTCGCGCGTCCGCGCGCTCGACATTCGCTGAGCGCTGCATCGATCGCTGCCGTTGCCCCGGCCGTGCTGAATTCTGCTTCGGATATCCCCGCTCGCGGCGAGTTGACTCGCACGAATAGTGTGGAAGAGGGGCCGATTTGCCGCAGGAATTCGGCAACGTGCTGTCCGTCCTTCAGGATCAGACTTCTGCGATCGGAGGAAGCATCGACCGTAAGGGTTTGTCCGGGATGGCTGTCGATCCGATAGGCGAACGAAGCCGTTTGTCGCGAACTGACAAAACCGGTAAATGCGATGAACACCACGGGCTTACCTGAATCGCAAAAAATCGATAGCCGCGCGCCGTTTCCTGTCTTGCGGCTCTGCTGCCGTACATTGAATGTCGTGAGATTCGCTGATGTCGCCTGCTTGCCGGATATACGATCAGTCACCTGACGGAGTTGCCAAAGTCCACGCGATTGCACGAGTTCAACGGCCGATAATTGCGCCGCCGAGTTGGTGACACTGCCGGCGAGGAGCAGGCTGAGCAATAGGCAGACGTTGCGCGGTTTCATGCTGGAGCCCCCCAATGAGCGGATCAGCTTGAAGCGGGTTACACCTAAATGCAATTTCAAATTGTAATCACCATCATTGCAAACTGAATGGCGGGCCCAATTAGCGGTTCGGAATGGCTCTATCCAGTAAACCGAAGTTCGGGGACCGCCAGTCGCCTGGCTCAACTCAGGACTTGCGCTCCCGCTCCTCGCGCTCGCGCAGATAATCCTCGGTGGTGCGCACATTCGGGCGCGGCGGCGCGCCATAGGGATCGACCGAATCCTCGGTCATGGCGATCACCCGGCAGTTCTCGCACATCTTCAGGACCTCGAGCCGCTGCGGCGCGCCCTTGAACATCCAATGTTTGCCCTCGAGCTTGGCCGCGACGCGCTCGATCGTGCTCTTGGTGCCGAACGGCTTGCCGCAGCGGATGCACAGGAACGGCTCCTCCTGTTTGAGCACGCGCGCGGTGGCGGTGGCGGCGCGGAAGTCGATCTGCGGCACGAGGCTGATCACCTTCTCCGGGCAGGTCGCTTGGCAGAGTCCGCATTGCACGCAGGCGTCCTCGGCGAAGCGCAGCATCGGGCGCTCGGGATCATCGAGCAACGCGCCGGTCGGGCAGGCCGATACGCAGGAAAGGCAGAGCGTGCAGCCTTCCACATTGATCTCGACCTTGCCGAAGGGCGCGCCCTGGGGAAGCGCCACCACATCGACGGGCTTCGGCGCCGCGCGCTGCAGCTCGCGCAATGCGAGACGCAGCACGTCGCGCTTGGCGCCGACCGGCTGAAAGCTCGCCGGGTTCGAGGCGGGAACACCCGGCTTAATCGCCCGCAAGGTCTCGCCCAGCGCATCCGGATCATCGGTCTCGATCACGGCGACACGGCCCGCGCCGAAGCCGAGGCCGACGAGGATCGGCTCGGTGAGCGCGATCGTCTTCGCGAGCCCGCTCACGTCGTGGCGCGGCCGCGCCCGTAGGAGAAATCGGACTGCCGACGCGCCATAGGCGAAAGCCGCGGCCACGGTCTCCAGCCCGACCTGGGTCAATTCATTGACGGCGACCGGCAGCACATGGGCGGGCAGGCCGTCGCCGTGGCGGGCGAGCGCATCGATCAACTCGTCTCCGTGCGCAGCATCGTGCAGGAGCAGGACCGGATGCTCGCCGCCGGCTTCGCGATAGACGCTCAATAAAGTGCGCAATTTGCGAATGAGCGCGTCGGCGGTCGGCAACGCATAGGACGCGGCCCCGGTCGGGCAGGCGGCGGCGCACGCCCCGCAACCGGCGCACACCTCGGCGTCGATCTTGACGTGATTGCCGTTGGGCGAAATGGCGCCGGTCGGGCAGAGATCGAGGCAGCGGTGGCAGCCGACGATCCTGGAACGCGAATGCGCGCACAGATGCTCGCTGAAGGTGATGTAGCGCGGCTTGTCGAAGGTGCCGACGAGTTCGCCCGCCTTCAGCACGGCGCGCAGCACCGCATTGGGATCGCCGGGATCGGCGCGCAGATACCCGTCGCGCAAATCCGGCGCCGGAAACAGCGGCGCGCCGCCGGAGAGATCGAGCACAAGATCGGCATTCGAGCTGGCGCCGTCGCGCGCGGTGCCCCACGTCAACCGGTCACGCGAGGAGGGAGCGGGCGATGCGTAATCGTCGACTATGAGCTCGAAGGCGCCGAGATGACCCTTGGCCGCCTTGATGGTGCCCTTGACGATGGGAAACTCGGTCACCCGCGGCGGCATGATCTCGCCGGGCTTTGAGATCAGCACGGTGACATCGAGGCGGTCCTTCAAGAGCTTTGCCGCTTCGATCGCGCGCTCGTCGCGACCGTAGACCAGGATCACTCCTTCGCTCGAAAGGCCAACCAGCGGGAATTCCGGCATCGGCTCGGCGGCGGCTGCGATGAGCGCCGCCATCTTGGGCCCCGCCTTCTTCGCCTGCTTCGACCAGCCGGCGGTCTCGCGCACATTGACGAAGGCGATCTCGGCCCCGGGCGCCGCTTCCGCCGCCAGTTCGGAGAACAGCGGCGCTTCCTGGGTACAGCCCACGGTGAGAGGCGTGCCCGCGCCTGCGGCCGCACGAAAACGGTCGATCTCCGTCCGGCAGAGATGTCGCGCG
>JAUSIF010000227.1 GCA_030648135.1 Xanthobacteraceae bacterium | reverse complement strand
TGCTGGTGATGGTGGCCATCTGGTTCGTGCTCGGCTGCCTGATCGATTCGATCTCCATCATGCTGCTCACGGTGCCGATCTTCGCGCCCATTGCCATGCATCTCGGATTTGACCCGCTGGCATTCGCAATCATGGGCATTTTGGCGATCGAAACCGGCCTGCTCACACCGCCGTTCGGCATCCTGGTGTTCACGGTCAAGGCCGCGGTGCCCGACAAGGACGTGCAGCTCGCCGAAATCTTCCGCGGCGCGATCCCCTATTGGTTCGTGCTGTTGGCGGTGGTCGCCCTACTCGTCGTGTTCCCGCAGGTCGCGACTTTCCTTCCGAGCCTTTGAGGCCTACGCATGTAAGAGGAGTGAGCCATGGCCGGGAACGAGGTCACGATCGGCGAGGGCGTGCGGCTCACCGCTCACCCGTTGCGCGGCGTCGTGCTGGGCGAGCTGCATGCGCGGCCTTTCACCCCGATCGAGACGCCCCGGCGCATCCTGCATTTCGCCTTTCTCACCGACGCCGCCCAGGCGCAAGCCGGCCACAGCACGCTATCCGATTTGTGTACCGCGCATGGAATGACGCCTCCCCCCGCCGGCGCCAAGCATCATCGCTGCAGCTTCGACGGCGGCGTGCTGCGCTGGGAGAGCCACGCCGAATTCTCGACCTATACCTGGGAGCTGCCCGCGCGCAGGCCTTCCGGTTCGGCGCAGCCGTTCGACCCGCCGGCGGCGGCTCTTTCGACACCCATGACCCGGCTGTCCCAGCCCGGGCCGCTGCTTGTCGCCATCGACCTTCATCTCGTGACCTCCGATGCCGGCATCGTGGTCGAGGATCTGTTCGATCATTCGAGCCGCGCCCGTGCCGAAGTACACGAGGGAACCGCCGAGATCGCCACCGATTTCAAAGCCAACGAAGCCGGCTTCGTCCGCATCCTCGTGCTCGACCGCGCGCTCGGCGCCGATCGCGCGGGCGCATTGGTGCAGCGCCTGTTGGAACTGGAGACCTATCGCACGCTCGCGTTGCTCGGCCTGCCCGAGGCGCAAAGGCTTTCGCCGTCGGTACGCCGGATCGAGAAAGAGCTCGCCGAGGTGACCGAGGAGATGCGGACGAGCGAGGGCCTCGCCGCCAATCACAGGCTGCTCGATAAATTGACCGCGCTCGCCGCCGAACTCGAAGCCGGCGCCGCCGCGTCGCTGTTTCGCTTCGGCGCCAGCCGGGCCTATCAGGAGATCGTGCGGCTGCGGCTGGAGACCATCGGCGAGAAGCCGGTGCGGGGTTTCCCGACCTGGTCGCAGTTCCTCGCCCGCCGCATGGCGCCGGCCATGCGCACCTGCGTGACCATCGAGGAGCGGCAGGAAAATCTGTCGGAGAAGCTCGCGCGCGCGGCGCAACTCCTGCGCACCCGCGTCGATATCGCGCTCGAACAGCAGAACCGCGATCTGCTCACCACCATGAACGACCGGGCGCGCATGCAGCTCCGCCTGCAGCAGACGGTCGAAAGCCTGTCGATCGCGGCGATCAGCGATTATCTGGTCGGGCTGGTCGGCTATCTGTTGAAGGGCGCCTACGATGCCGGCTTCAAGCTCGACCCGGCGATCGGCACCGCTATCTCGGTCCCCGTCATCGTGATCTTCGTCGCCCTCGTGGTGTGGCGCATCCGCAAGCGCTACGACGAGCGTTCCGGCGGAACCGGCGCGGGTGCTTAGAGCCTTATTCGTTTTGATGGAATCAGAGTCGGGCTCTAGCTTTTTGTTTGAGTATGATCTTTCTCGCCTCGCTGTCGCTCCGGCGCAGCGGGTCCGAAAACCGGTTCCCACTTTTCGGGATCATGCTCTAGGGCTCCGGTTCCTCACCAGGCACGGGTAGCTGCGAGTTTTTCCAACGGTCGAACGTGTATACTCGGTGATCACATTTTCACGCCGGGTGTCCCTCATGCGCAGCGCTCTCGATATTCTCCGCGTTTTTCTCACCCTTTCGCTGCCCTATTTCCGCTCCGAGGAGCGCTGGCGGGCTCGCGGCCTGCTCGCGGGCGTAGTGAGCGCCGAATTCGGCGTGGTCTACGCTCTCGTCGCCTTCAATCACTGGAACGCCTATTTCTTCAATGCGATCCAGGACCGCGACTGGAACGCGTTCCTGTTCTCGCTGTTGTTGTTCCTGGGCATCGCCGCCTGGGTCGTCGCCGCCACCATGGCGCAGTTTTTCTTCGGGCAGCGGCTGATCCTGCGCTGGCGGCGCTGGCTCACCGACTATTATGTCGGGCTGTGGATGGCGGGCGGACGGCATTACCGCGTGCAACTCCAGTTTCCCGAAATCGACAATGTGCATCTGCGCATCGCCAACGACATTCTCCTGTTCCTGCAGAAGACCCATGATATCGGCTATAATTTTCTCGGCAGCCTGATCGCGCTCGCGTCTTTCGCCTATATCCTTTGGGGAATCTCGCACGCGGCCCCGCTCATCGTCTTCGGCGTCGATCTCACCTGGCCCGGCTATCTTTTTTGGATCGCGATCCTCTATGCCGGCACCGGCACCTTGATCGCGCACCGGATCGGACAGCCGCTGATTCGGCTCAATTTCAACCAGCAGCGCTTCGAATCCGACTATCGCTTCGCCATCGTCCGCGTGCTCGACCACACCGAAGCGGTCGCCCTGATGCGCGGGGAGGAGATCGAGCGCGAGGTGCTTGGCCGCCGGTTCTCCAATCTGGTGCGCAACTGGCTCAGTTTGATCGGCCGCCAGACCGGCCTCACCGGCTTCACCACCAGCTATCAACAGATTTCATTCGTGCTCCCGTTCGTGGTGGCGAGTCCGGCCTATTTCGCAGGAGCGATTCCGCTCGGAATCCTCATCCAGGCATCGCTCGCCTTCACCCGCGTCGATCTCGCCTTCGCCTTCTTCTTGCACACCTATGCGCGCATCGCAGAATGGAAGGCGTCGATGGATCGCGTGGCCCAGCTCGACGCGGCTTTGAAGGTCGTGGACGAGCCGCGCGACCCGGCCACCGAGATCGCCGTCACGTTCGGTCTCGAGGAAGGCATCAAGGTCTCGAATCTCGTGGTGCGGACGCCGGCCGGTTCGCCGATCGCGCACGTGCCCGATTTTGCATTCAAGCCCGGCGAGCGGGCGCTGGTCACCGGCCCGTCGGGCGCCGGCAAGTCGAGCGTGCTGAGAGCACTCGCGGGGCTGTGGCCGACCGGCGGCGGGCGGATCGAGTTGCCGAACGACCTGGAGTTCCTCGCCTTGCCGCAGCAAATGTATTTTCCGCTCGGCACGCTCCGCGCCAGCATCGCCTATCCGATGCCGCCGGGAGAGATCGACGACCAGCGCTTGCGCGCCGTCCTCGCAATGCTCGGGCTCGGGCAGCTCGCCTCACGGCTCGACGAGGAGGGCGACTGGTCGACGCTGCTCGCGGGCGGCGAGCAGCAGCGCGTCGCATTTGCGCGCGCCTTGTTGCGGCAGCCCCATATCCTACTGCTCGACGAAGCAACCTCGAATTTCGACGAGCAAACGAGCCGCGAGCTTTACCGGGTGCTGTTGCGGGAATTGCCGCGAACAACCGTGATCTCGTTCGGGCGGCCGGCGGAGCTTTCCGATCTGCACTGGCGGACGATCGAATTGCCGGCCGGCCTCGGCCTGCAACCCAATCACGCGCCGGCGGGCCCCGCTGTCGCCCCCGCCTGAGAAATCAGGCATGCTGCGGGAGGCGCCGGACGCCCGAGGAACAACGCCGTGAACCAGATGAACTATTATACCGACGGCTGGCCGCTGCTGGTGGAGATGTGTCCTTGCGACGTGCACTTCACCGAGTTTCTGGAAGCGCGCAACATCAAGAACGCGTCGATCTTCCATTTCGGCACCGGCACGCACCATCATGTCGGCATCCGTTGCGCCGAAAACGGATCCAACAACGCGGTGCTGGGCATCACCGCCTCCACCCAGGAAATCGAAGCCTATACCAAGCTCGCGATCGAGAACCCCAAGCTCTCGCGCAGCTACAAGGTTTTCTTCGGCGACATCTATCTGCTCGACGCGCGTCTGTTGCCGGAGTTCGACGTGGTCTCGCTGTTTCATCTGTGCGAGTTCTGGGGTCCGGAAAGCGCCACCTATCAGGCGATGACCGATTTGGAAATGCTCAATCTGCTCACCGACAAGACCAAGGCCGGCGGCCGTATTCTCTTTTATACGAAGTCGATGGCGTTCGACCGGGCCGGACCGCTGATCGCCGAATGGGCAAAGACCCGGCCGGTCGAGCGCGAGGGCGAATTCAAGACGCTTCTCGTCTACTGCAAGAAGTGACGAGCGCGCCTCACATCGCCGGCGCGACGTTGCGCCCGACATACAACGTCTTCGCCAGCAACGAGCCGTCCGGCTGCTTGTCCGAGGCAAAAATAATGATTTGGGCCCCGGTCTTGAGTTCGCTTTTATCGCCGGGCGCTACGGCCGAGATCACAGTCTCCGGCGTGACTACAATCTTCGTCTCGCCCTCCTTGTATTTCACCATCAGCGTCGCGCC
>JAUSIF010000223.1 GCA_030648135.1 Xanthobacteraceae bacterium | reverse complement strand
GGGACGAACGCGGCGGAAGATCGTCATCGAGCGGATCGATCTCGAGCCCGAGGTGCGCCGCCAGCGCCTCGGCCAAGAGGTCGGCGGGCACCATGCCGTGACAACGCAATACCTCGTCGCCGCCGACCTCCAGCGCGGCGGCACGTCGTGCCGCGGCGGCGAGCAAGGCCGGATCGACCTGACCCTGCAAAGCGGCAAGCTCGAACGGCAAGGCGGGCGGCGTTTCCCGCGCCGGTGCGGGGACGCGCGGGGGCGCCATGGAGATCGGCCGTTCGACGGGGCGCCGCGGGACGATTGCCGACGGGCGGTCCTGCTCAGCTCGGAACTCGCTCATTCCCCAACCCCGACGCCAATTCGACGGCATCAGGCTATATGTTTACAAACCCGATGTCCGCAGCGAAAGTCTCCGCCGCCGCGAGGAAATATGGATGACCGGGATGAGACTTAGGTCGAACCGAAAGAGTGCCCGCGCCGCCCGGCTCGTTTGCACGGCGGCCGTCCTCATCGCCTTCGCGCTCACTTCGTTCGTGTTCGCCACCGCCCCGGCGTCCGCCGAGCGCGTGGGCGGGATCATGGTCCCAGGCTTCTGGGATCCGAAGCGGCGGCCGGAACGGCCGGACCTTACCCGCCTCACCGCCATCCGTTTCCTCACCGAGGAGGACTATCCGCCCTTCAACTTCAAAGGTCCCGGCGGCCAGCCGATCGGCTTCAATATCGATCTCGCTCGCGCGATCTGTACCGAGCTGGGATTGACCTGCACGATCCAGGTGCGCCGGTTCGACACCCTGCTCGCCGCCCTCGCCGAGAATAAGGGCGACGCCGTCGTCGCTTCGCTGGCGATCACGCCCGAGACGCGCAAACAGGCCGATTTTACCGATCGCTACCTTCGCACGCCGGCGCGCTTCGTCGCCAAACAGGATTTTCCCCCCGACGACGTGACACCCGAGTCGATCGGGGGCCGACGCGTGGCCGTGGTCGCCGGCAGCGCGCACGAGGCCTATTTACGCGCTTTCTTCGCCGAGACCGCGATCCAGAGGCAGTCGAGCCTCGAATCAGCACTCATGGCGCTGAAGCGCGGTGAGGCGGATTTGGTCTTTGGCGATGGAATTGCGCTCGCCTTCTGGCTGAACGGAACTGGATCGGAGGGCTGCTGCGCTTTCCGTGGCGGTCCCTTCGCCGAAAGCCTCTATTTGGGCGAAGGCATCGGGATCGCGGTCAAACGCGGCAATGACACGCTGCGGCAGGCCATCGACCATGCCTTGTTCCGGTTGTGGGAGAAGGGGATCATCACCGACCTTTATTTGCGCTACTTCCCCGTGGGCTTTTATTGAGAGGCATGCGCCGCTTTGCGTTCGCCGGATGAACCACGGCTGGCTGAGAGACGCGCGCTCGGCGTCGCCTGCGGCGCGCACGTGCTGCACGACGGCTACACCGATCTCCTCTATGTGCTCCTGCCGGTGTGGCAGAGCGAGTTCGGGCTCGGCTATGCGGAGGTGGGTCTCTTGCGCGGCGCCTATGCCGGAGCGATGGCCGCGTTTCAATTCCCGGCCGGGCTCTTAGCCGAGCGCCTCGGCGCCGCCCTGATGCTCGCCGCCGGCACTGCGCTCGCCGGCATCGCCTTCCTGCTCGCGGGAGCGGTTGCCGGCTTCGCGGCGCTGCTCGCGGCCCTTCTTCTCGGCGGACTCGGCGCCAGCGTCCAGCATCCGATCGCATCGGCTGTGGTCGCGCGCACCTATCAGGGGGCAAGATCGCGGATCGCGCTCGGCAAGTACAACTTCTCGGGCGACATCGGGAAGATGATCTTTCCGGCCGCGACCGCGCTATTGCTCACGCTCATGCACTGGCGCGTGGCGCTCTCGGTTCTCGCCGGCCTCGGCTTGCTGGCGGCGGTGGCGATCTTCGTGCTGACGCCGCGTTTCGAAAAGCGATCGACGGCAACGGCGAAAGCGAGCACCTCCGAACCTGTGCCATCGACAGCAGCGCCATCCGCTGATCCCGGACCGCGGCGCAACGGATTTCCGATCCTGTTGTCGATCGGCATGATCGACAGCGCCACCCGCATGGCCTTTCTCACGTTTCTGCCATTCCTGCTGACCGCCAAGGGCGCTTCGCTCACCACCATCGGCTTCGCGCTGACGCTCGTTTTCGCGGGTGGAGCGGCGGGCAAGCTCGTCTGCGCCCATCTCGGCGCGCGCTACGGCGTGCTCGCGTCGGTGATCCTGACCGAAGGCCTGACCGCGCTCGGCATTGCCGCACTCTTGCCCTTGCCGCTCGCGGCGGGGCTCGCGTTGTTGCCCGCCATCGGCCTCGCGCTCAACGGCACCTCGTCGGTGCTCTACGGCACCGTGCCGGAATTGATCTCACCCGCGGCGCACGCGCGCGCCTTCGGCATCTTCTATACCGGCACGATCGGATCCGGCGCGGTCGCGCCCGCGCTCTACGGCTTGTTCACCGATGGTTTCGGCGTACCGGGTACCATGCTGCTCATCGCCGGCATGGTGCTGTTGACGATACCGCTTGTGGTCGCGCTCAGGCCGGCGCTGCCGCGCTGAGGTTCGATCGCGGCGCTTCAGCTAGTGCGCGCGGCCGATCTGAGCTAGGCACGGGTGAATCGAGGAGAAAGATAGATGACGGCTCGCGCCGCCGATCTTGCCAAGGACTTGCGCGCGCTGGCCGAGACTTCGGGCGCCTGGCCGTTCGAGGAAGCGCGCAAGATCGTGGCGCGGCTGAAGAAAAAGCCCAAGGACGAGGTGATCTTCGAGACCGGCTATGGCCCGTCGGGCCTGCCGCACATCGGCACCTTCGGCGAAGTCGTACGCACCACCATGGTGCGCCATGCCTTCCGCGTCCTCACCGACGCCAAGGTGAAGACGCGTCTCATCGCCTTCTCCGACGATATGGACGGCTTGCGCAAGGTGCCCGACAACGTTCCGAACAAGGATTTGCTGGAGCAGCATCTCGGCAAGCCGCTGACGCAAGTGCCCGATCCCTTCGGCACCCATGCGAGCTTCGGCGCGCACAACAATGCGCGGCTGCGCGCCTTTCTCGACGCCTTCGGCTTCGAGTACGAGTTCCTGTCGTCGTCCGAATGCTACCAGTCGGGTCGCTTCGACGCGACGCTCTTGCAGGTGCTCGCGCGCTACGACCAGGTGATGGAGATCATGTTGCCGAGTTTGCGCGAGGAGCGGGCGCAGACCTATTCGCCGTTCCTGCCGCTGTCGCCCCGCACCGGCGTGGTGCTGCAGGTACCGGTGGTCGCCCACGACGCCAAGCGCGGCACCATCACCTACGAGGACCCCGAGACCAAAGAGCACGTAACCACTCCCGTCACCGGCGGCCATGCCAAGCTGCAATGGAAGCCGGACTGGGCCATGCGCTGGGTCGCGCTCGGCGTCGATTACGAGATGGCCGGCAAGGACCTGATCGATTCGGTGAAGCTCTCGGGGGAGATTTGCAAGGCACTTGGGGCGGCGCCGCCGGAAGGCTTCAACTACGAGCTGTTCCTGGACGAGCAGGGCCAGAAGATCTCCAAGTCCAAGGGCAACGGCCTCACCATCGAGGAATGGCTGCGCTATGCGAGTCCGGAAAGCCTTTCGCTGTTCATGTATCGCGAGCCGAAGGCGGCCAAGCGCCTCTATTTCGATGTCATCCCTCGAACCGTCGACGAATACCAGCAGCACCTCGAAGCCTATGAGCGGCAGGAGCTGAAACAGCGTCTGGGAAATCCGGTCTGGCACATCCATTCCGGCAATCCGCCGAAACCCGAGCTTCCCGTTTCATTCGCCATGCTCTTGAGCCTGGTGACCGCGTCGAACGCCGAGAATGCGGAGACGCTATGGGGTTTCATCGGCCGCTACCGACCGGGGGTGACGCCGAAGACGCATCCCAAGCTCAATCAGCTCGTGGAATATGCCATCCATTATTTCCGCGACTTCGTGCTGCCGGCGAAGAAGTTCCGTGAACCGACCGAGACCGAACGCGGCGCTCTCGTCGATCTGCGCGACGCACTGTCGCAATTGCCGGCTGCTGCGACGGCCGAGAAGATCCAGGAAGTGGTCTACGAGATCGGCCGCCGCGAGCCCTTCCTCGACCAGAGCGGCAAGATCAAGACCAAGGACGGCAAGCCGGGCGTGGCACTCGAATGGTTCAACATGCTCTATCAAGTGCTGCTCGGGCAGGAGAAGGGCCCGCGCTTCGGCTCCTTCGTCGCGGTCTATGGCATCGACAACACCGTTGCCATGATCGACGGAGCGTTGGCGAGGTCGGCGTGAGCCTTACTGACTCGCCCACACGATGCGGGCGATCCACAAGACGTCCGCGGCCGCTAGCACGCGATCCTTGTGATCGGGATTGAGCGAGCGCAGCTCCACGCTCTTCGCGGTCTTGCGCTTCAATTCCTTGGCAAGCACCTCGCCCGCCCGCGTCTTCACCACCACCCGGTCGCCTTTGCGCAAGGGCGCCGCCGGCGAGACGATGATGATGTCGCCCTTGCGATAGAGCGGCTCCATGGAATTGCCGGACACTTCGAGCGCATAGGCGTGCTGGTCGTCCACGTCCGGAAACGGAATCTCGTCCCAGCCAGAACCCACCGGAAAGCCGCCGTCGTCGAAATAGCCGCCGGCGCCGGCTTCCGCGAAGCCAATGAGTGGCACCGGGCGCGGCGACCGGCGCGCCGCCTTCTGGCTGAGAAGCGAGATGAATTCCTCGACGCTCGCTCCGGTCGCGGCCAGAATCTTGGCGATCGATTCGGTCGAGGGCCAGCGCGGGCGGCCGTCGGGGGTCACCCGCTTCGAGCGGTTGAAAGTGGTGGGGTCGAGGCCGGCCTTCTTGGCGAGCCCGGAGGCTGAAAAGCCGTAGCGCGCCGCGAGTCGGTCGACCGCGCCCCAGATCTGCGGATGCGAGAGCATCATTGCCTCCGCTGTAGCCGCTGATTCGGCGGATCGAGAATATTATCCGAAATTAGGAATAATCACCCAATTTCTTGAGGTCCACCCACCATTACGAGAAAATCGCACAACTTATCGTTATGCGCGAAACCCTTGCCGGCTTGCGGGCCGGCGGCCCGGCCAGTAGCGTTACGCCCGGTCTCGATGCAGTGATCCCGCTCCTCGATCTAGCGCTTCCACTCGCCCGGCTTCTCGATCCGGAGGACGCCCACCGGCTTGCGGTCCGCGCATTGGCGGTCTTGCCGCTGCCGCCTCCCGTACCCGACGATCCCCGCCTCGCGGTCGCGGCCTTCGGGCTTTCTTTTCCCAATCCGGTCGGGCTTGCCGCCGGCTTCGACAAGGATGCCGAAGTTCCGGACGCGGCCCTGCGGTTGGGCTTCGGCTTTGCCGAAGTCGGCACGCTCACGCCGGAGCCGCAAGCAGGTAATCCGCGCCCGCGCGACTTCCGGCTTCCCGCCGATCAAGGCGTGATCAACCGGCTCGGCTTCAACAATGAAGGCTTCGTGGCGGCGCGTACGCGGCTCGCGGCGCGCGTGCGGCGAGGCGGCATCGTCGGCGTCAATATCGGGGCGAACAAGGACGCCAAGGACCGCATCGCCGATTATGCGGCGGGGATCGAGACCTTCGCACCGCTCGCGAGCTATCTCACGGTTAATGTTTCTTCGCCCAATACGCCGGGCCTGCGCGATCTGCAGGCGGCCTCTACGCTCGACGAACTCTTGGCGCGGACAATCGAGGCGCGCGACCGCGCGGCGCAGCGCCGCCCGTTGCTCTTGAAGATCGCGCCCGATCTCACGCTCAACGAACTCGACGACATCGTGACGGTCGCGAAGCAACGCGGCATCGACGGCCTGATCGTCTCCAACACGACGGTGACGCGGCCCAAGTCCTTGCGCGACCGCGCCGCGCGCGAAGAGGGCGGGCTCTCGGGCAAGCCGCTATTCGAATTATCGACCCGAATGCTGGCGGAGACTTACCTGCGGGTCGAGCGCGCGTTCCCACTCGTCGGCATCGGCGGTATCGACTCGGCGGAAGCCGCCTGGCAAAAAATCCGCGCCGGCGCGACGCTGGTGCAGCTCTATACCGGGCTGATCTACAAGGGCTTCGGGCTGGTCCAGGAAATCAAGGCGGGGCTCATCCGCCGCCTGGTCGAAAGCGGCCGCGGTTCCCTCGCCGAGACGGTCGGCGCCGATGTGCAAGCGATCCGTGCGGAATCCGTCAGTTAGGTTTTGCGATCCGAGCCCGAACGCACCAGCCGCACGATCAGCCAGATCGGAACGACGAGCACGGCGCCGAGCAGGAAATAGCGCCAAAGCCATTCCACCGCCTCGAAGCCCAAATTGTAGATTTTGCGGATGAGCCGCTCGATGCTCTGGATGATGTTCCAGGGATCGAAGCCGAGTGCCGACAACAATACCCCGATCACGATCGAAAGCAGGATGAGTCGGACCACCACCCAAAAGGGCGATCCTCCGAAAAACCGGTCCATAGTGCCATTGGCCATGATTCTTCCCCTGCCGAGCGTCCGCCCTCTAGCATGGAGAGCGAGCGATATGCGAGGCAGAAAGCCCTTTCCCCGGTAAGAAAGAGCTCGCCGCCCGGGATGACAAACCGATAAAACGCCGCCCATGCTCGCGCACCCACCCTTGCTCTTTTCCTCCGGCGATCCGGTGCTCGACCGCCGGCTCGATTGGGCGCGCGGGCTCATGGAGCGAGGCGAAGCCGCCGCCGCGGCGGAGCTCCTGCATGAGAGCGTCGCCGGGGCGCCCGATTTTCTCGCCGGCTTCTTTCTGCTCGGCGAGGCTCTAGCGCGCGCGGGCAAGAGCGAAGAGGCCGTCACCGCCTTCCGCCGCGCGCTCGCCCTCGACCCGCCGGACCGGCTCGGCGCGAGGCTGCGGCTTGCCCGGCTCGGCGCCGCCCCGATCGAAGATGCAATGACGGACGCTTATGTCTGCGCTCTGTTCGATCAATATGCCGCCCGCTTCGATGCGGAACTCGCCGGCGCGCTCGCCTATCGTGGCCCCGCTTTGCTGCGCGCCGCGGTCGAACGCGTTGCCGCAGCCCACGGCATGCCCGCGCGCTTTTCCCGCGTGCTCGATCTCGGCTGCGGAACCGGCCTGATGGGTGCTGCGATCCGCGATCTCGCCGGCGAATTGGTCGGCGTCGATCTTTCCCCCGCGATGGTCGCCACGGCACAGGCGAAGCAGCTCTATGACCGTCTCGTGGTCGGCGATCTCTTGGAATTCCTCGCCGCCGATGCGGGGAGCTTCGATCTCATCCTCGCCGCCGATGTCCTCGTCTATAGGGACGACCTTCGGCCGGTGCTCGCCGCCGCCGCGCCGAGGCTTGCAGGTCTCCTTGCCTTCACGGTCGAGACTCACCGGGGTGAAAACGTGATCCTGCGCGAAAGCCTTCGCTTCGCCCACGGCGAAGCGCATCTTCGCGCAGCGGCGACCGCCACGGGACTGGCGACGGCGCTGCTCGAGCCCGCCTCGACCCGGACCGAAAAAGGGCTGCCCGTGGAAGGACTCCTCGCCGTGCTGACGGCGCCCGCGAGCGAAATTTAGTCGCGACGGAACATGAAAGTCGCGAGGAATCCGGTCGCCAGCGCCAACAGCGCCGTGGCGAGGCCATAAGCGAATCCGTGTTCGCGCGCCTCCCGAGCGACCACGGCCTCGAAACCGGTCTTGACCACCTCGATCGCCGTGGTCTCGCGGGCGATCAACTTGCCCGTGGAAATGAGCAGGGTCTCGATCTCGTAGGTGCCGGTCGGCGCGGAGCCCGGCATCGGCACGGTGGTGCGGAAGAGAGTCGGGGTCAGAAACGTGACACCCTGCGGCTCCTCGTGGAACAGGCCTTCGTCCTCCTTGACCCGCAGGAAGGCGGTGCGGAAGGGGTCCTGCGCCACCACGTCGGCGAAATCGGGTCCGATCTGCTGGGGCAGCGTGTGGTTGACGAGGCCGATGCGCAGGCGGCGCAGCAACTCCGGCGAACCGAGATCCGCCGCCGGCCGACTCGACAGCACCGCGAGATAGGACGGAACCTCGATGAACCGCCGCGAATCCATATTGACCCAGAGTCCGAGCACGCGATCCTTGCGGCGGGCGATGAAAGTACGCGAGGGCCCTCGCACCGTCACGACGATGTCGTAGCCGCTGCTTTTACTCGAGCGTGCCTCGTCGTCCTCGATCGAGCCGAACAAGACCAGGTCGGTGCCGGTGA
Source organism: Xanthobacteraceae bacterium (assembly GCA_030648135.1). Taxonomy (GTDB): domain Bacteria; phylum Pseudomonadota; class Alphaproteobacteria; order Rhizobiales; family Xanthobacteraceae; genus JAUSIF01. The sequence goes on along the minus strand of JAUSIF010000223.1, from coordinate 8,625 downwards.
AATTCGAGGTGATGAGGACGCGGTGAGTCGACACCGACGTCACCAGCCGCTCGGCCGCGGCCGGTGCAACCATGAGGAATCCCGCGCCGAGGACGAGCGCGCTCCACACGATTCCGCCGATACCGCGGAAATTCATTTCAGTAGCTCCGTAGCGACGACGGTGAACAACTCCGCCGGACGGGCGACCAGGTCCACCGCCACTCGGATGGCAACCCCGACCACCAAGAGCCCGAGCAGCAGGCGCAGCTGCTCGGCGCGAATCGCCTGGCCGGCACGCGCGCCGAACTGGGCGCCGATCACGCCACCGACCATCAGGACGAGCGCAAGCATGATGTCGACGGTGTGGTTCTCGACCGCGTGCAGCACCGTCGCGATCAACATGGTGCAGAGGGTGAGAAACAACGAGGTCGCGACCGAGACCGTCGTCGGCACGCGCATGAGATAAATGAGCGCCGGACTGAGCAGGAAGCCGCCGCCGACGCCCATGATGGCGCCGAAGAAACCGATGCCGAACCCGATCAAGGTGACCGGAATGGCCGAGACATAGATGCGTGACTGGCGGAAACGCAACTTGACGGGCAGCCCGTGGAACCAGGCATGGGTGCCGGGCCGGCGCACGATCGGCGGTGCGCCGTGATGGGCGCGCACCATGGCGCGTATGCTTTCGGCCAGCATGATCCCGCCGACGATGCCGAGCAGGATGACGTAGGAGAGGCCGACGACGAGATCGAACTGCCCGGCGCGGAGCAGGACGGCGACGAACCACACGCCGAAAGCCGTGCCGAGAATGCCGCCCGACAACAGCACGAGCCCCAGCCCGATGTCGACGAGCCGCTTGCGCCAATAGGAGATCGCGCCCGAGAGCGACGCCGCCGCCATATGGCTCGGCACGCTGGCGACCGCGATTGCCGGCGGGATGCCGACGAGGATCAGGAACGGCGTCATCAAGAAGCCGCCGCCCACCCCGAACATGCCGGAAATGAATCCGACCGCGATCCCGAGGCCAAGGATCAGAAAGAGATTGACCGGTAGCTCGGCGATCGGGAGATAGATCGACACGGTGGCAGGGTCCGCAACAGGATCATACGCCGCGCCTGGCGGGGCGCTATTGCATCAACTGCCGCCAAGCGTCCTTGTCAATCGAACTATGGGGTAGTGGCGTTGAATTTTTGACCGACCGCTTGCGCGGCGGGCTCGCCTCGGTCTTCCCCCACTCCGGCTTGAGGCGTACTGCATTCGCAGCGTCATCTGCCGGTGTGGCCGACCAGGTCTGGACCGCGAGCTTTGCCGCGACCAGCGTCTGCATGTCGAGGCGCTTTGCAACGTCGTCGCGCTTCTTGGCCGCGTCCGGATCGCCCTGAGCGGCGGCGAGTGAGAACCAGCGGAAGGACTCGGCGAGGTTCTGCTCGACGCCGAGCCCGCGGGCATAGAGTATGCCGAGATTGTATTGGCTGTCGCGCACGCCCCGATCCGCCGCCATCCGAAACCAGCGCGCGGCGGCGCGGTAATCGGGCTTGCCATCGATGCCCTCAGCATGGAGGACGGCGAGATTGTGCATGGCCTTGATATGGCCGCCCTCGGCCGCGATCGTGTAATAACGCCTTGCTTCGGCGAGGTTTTTACCTACCCCCAAGGCTTTTTCGTACAGGCTACCGAGACGATAGGCGGCCGGCGCCGATCCCTTGGCGAGCGCGCGCTCCAACCATTTCACCGCCTCGGCCGCGTTGGCCTGCACGCCGCGCCCTTCGATATAGCGCGAGCCGATTTCATAGGCCGCCGCCGGCTCTCCGGCGATCGCGGCCGCACGCAAAGCAGGCGTTCCGATCGTGGCCGGCAGCTCTGCGCTCTGGGTGGCCAGCATATCCGGCTTCGTCGGCACGGCGGCGGTCTGCAAGGGGCCGCTCGTGCGCTTGGCGGTATCGATCGAGCCGGTGATGTCGGGTTCGGTCGCTTTCTCGCCGAGAAGGTCCGCTTCCCTATTCGGGCCGATCACGCCCGCCGCCGGTGCGCCCGCCATTACGGGCCCGCCGGGATCCGGCAGCGACGAACGATTCTGCGAGGCTGGCGTCTTCGCCTCGGGTTCCGCGGGTTTCGGCGCTTCGATCGCCGGATTGATTGCCTCGGTACGCAACAGGGCCGGCAGGAAACCGTCGAAATACCGCAGTGCCGTGAAGATGAGGAGGAATGCAGTGATCGCGATGAGTACCGCGCGCCCACTGCGCGTAAACAAGGTGACCTGACCTTTGGAGGCGGTCTCCTTGCGGCTGTTGACGGTCTCGGCCGGGCCCTCGGCTGCGGCAGCCTGCGCCGCGCGCCGCGCGGCCGCGATATAATCCGATGTACGCGAAGGACCTGCGTCCGCCTTAGGCGCGATCCCGCCGAGGGCCGCTTCTGACTGGGCTACGCGCAGGGCCGCGCTCTGCATATGGAGCGTGCGCGGCACACCGGAGCCAGGCTCGAGCGGGAAGTCGGCGGGAAGATCGTCGGCGAGATCCACGGCCGGGCTCGAGCGCGTGGCCGCCGGCATAAGGCGCGGTCCGGACCGGTGCGGCGCCGCCGTGGGGACGGTCGCAGGAGCCCCGGCGGCGCTGGCATATCTCGTCTCGAGTACGCCGGGCGTCCGGCGGATCGGTTCGGCGGTTGCCGTGGCGCCGGGGGCCGTCATCTCGCGCAGCGCGGATTTTGCGGGCCGTTCGACGACCTCGCGCGCGCTCATGCGCGCCTCCTGGAGCTGCGCAAAGAGATCATTGAGCCCGTGCTCGATGGCGCCGAGATTGGAGAGCCGTGCCTCGGAGGCGTCGAGCTTCTCCGCCAAGCTGCGCACCATCGCTTCGAGGCCCGCCGAGGATCCCGCTCCGGAACTCGCGAAAGTGCGCTGCAGCTCGTCGAGCCGGCCGCGGATGTCGTCGAGCGCCGGCACGGCCGGGACCTGCCGTGTCGCCGCATCGATTCGATCGGAGATGGATTCGATGCGCCGGTCGAGGGCCGCGACGACATCGAGCACCGCCGTGTCGGATGGCGCGGCTGCGCTTTCGAACTTGTGAACCAGCATTTCGATCTGCTCGACCAGTGCCTTGAGCACCTCGCTGGGGAGCGCGCTCGCGAGCAAATCCCGGATCTCCGCCGTCTGGGTCTGCAGGCGGGCGACGGTGCCGCCATCGAGACCCTTGGCGTTGAGGGCGTCGAGCTTGCCGGAGAGCTCGTGCAGGTCCTTTTCCACCGAGGCGAAACTCTCGGCCGGACGCACCTCGGCGAGCGCAGAACGGACGTCCTGCAAGGCCTGGATCACTTCGGAAATCGCCTGGTCCGAGCCGGTGCCATCGGCGCGGTCGATCCGGCGGACCAGAGCCTCGACGGCGCCTTCGAGCGCCTCCAGCGAACGGCGCGGCGCCAGATCGCCGAGCTTTCCGGCGAGATCGGCGATCTCCCGGCGCAAGGCCTCGACCGTTTCGGTCTGTACGCCGGCACGGCGCAGCGCCTGCATCTCGTCGGCCATGGTCTTGAGTTGAATCTCGAGATTGCTGAGGTCGGGGCCGGCCGGGGAACGGCGTTGGAATTCGCGTGGCGGCGGAACGCCGTCGAGCACCGACTGGCGCACCATGATCTCGGCGATGGCAGCGTCGAGCTCGGCGACCGTCGACGGCACCGGGTAAGCCGCATAGCGCGTATTCTCCTGTTCGAGACGCCGGCTCATCGCCTCGATGGTGCGGGCGATATCGCCGAGCTTGCGCTCGAGCTCGGGTGCGGCGCAGGCGCTGGTAACTCGCCCGCGCGAGAACAGTTCCTCGATCCGGTCATCGAGCCGCTGAATCGCCGACCGTACTTCCGCCGGAGCGTTCCGGTCGGCGGCGTGCATGTCGCGCATCAAGGTCTCGATGCGGTCGTTGAGGGCGTCGATGGAAGCGGCGAGCGCCGTATCTTCGCGGCCGCCGTGCCGGGGGGCGCGTGAGCGCCCCGAATCCTGCTGCGCGAGATGATCGAGCCGGTCGGCGATGTCGTCGAGCCTTTGGTCGATCGGGTCGGAACCGTTGCGTGCGTGAGCGCGCCCGTGTGGCGGCAGGCTTTCGCCGGCGCTTTCGCGGATGGCACTCTCGAGCCATTCGCCGACTGAAAGACCGGAACGCCGGGCGGCATCGCGTGCGGTTGCCCAGGTCTCGGGCTCCACCGCGTTCACGCTCCAGGGCACGCTTGCGGTCATCTGAAATCCCGTTCGCGGAGGGCGGATCGATGAGTTACGCGTCAACGGGAGGCGTGCCGCGCTCCTTGGCCGGAACTTCCCCTTTTTATGGTAAATGCCGGGTTAATTTTGCCTGATTTTGCCTTCAAAATTGGGGGTCTGAGCGGCCTTACGCGGTTCGACGGAGGAGCCTCGCAGGGACCCCAAGCCGGCCGCGAGACCGGCGGTTCAGAACCGCGGTGTGTTCACCGCGTTTAAGGAAAGAGCCCGTAGGCTCTCATCGGCGAGTCGCGATCTGGGGTTGCAATCGGTTGTCGGGACTCGTCACCGCCGACCGCCAATTGGGGATTTGATGCGGTGGCGCCGATCACGAAGACCCTGAACTGCCGGGGGTCGATTGCAGCCGAGGAGGGGATACCCATGCCGACCTACAAGGCGCCCGTGGACGACGTCCTGTTCCTCTTGAACGACGTCTTCCATATCGAGCGCTATGGCAATGTGCCGGGCTTCGCGGAAGCGAGCCCGGAAACGGTCGCGGCGATCCTCGCCGAGGGCGCCAAGTTCTGCGAGGAGGTGCTGCTTCCCTTGAACCGTGTAGGCGATCGCGAAGGTTGCGTGCGGCACGACGACGGCTCGGTGACGACGCCGAAGGGTTTCAAGGAAGCCTATCGCGCCATGTCCGAAGGCGGTTGGATCGGGCTCTCGGCCGATCCCGAATTCGGCGGCCAGGGCCTGCCATTCACGCTCGCCGCCATCATGAACGAGTTTCTCACCGCGGCGAACATGGCCTTCGCCATGTATCCGGGCCTATCGCAAGGCGCCTATCACGCGCTGCGCGTCCACGGCAGCGACGCACAGAAGAAGATGTATCTCCCCAAGATCGCTTCCGGCGAATGGTCGGGAACGATGAATCTGACCGAGCCGCAATGCGGCACCGATCTCGGTCTCATCCGCACCAAGGCGACGGCGCAGCCGGACGGCAGTTACAAGATCAACGGCAGCAAGATCTTCATCTCGAGCGGCGAGCACGATCTCACCTCCAACATCGTCCATCTGGCGCTTGCACGCATCGAGGGCGCGCCCGAAGGCACCAAGGGCATCTCGATGTTCGTGGTGCCGAAGTTCCTGCCCAAGGATGACGGCTCGCTAGGTTCACGCAATGCGGTCTCCTGCGGCTCCATCGAGGAGAAGATGGGCATCCACGGCAATTCGACCTGCGTGATGAACTACGACGGCGCCACCGGTTGGCTCGTCGGCGAGGCGAACCGGGGCTTGCACGCCATGTTCACGATGATGAACGAGGCCCGTCTTGGCGTCGGCATCCAGGGCCTGGCGCTTTCCGAGGTCGCCTATCAGAACGCGGCGCAATACGCGAAGGATCGCCTGCAGGGCCGCGCGCTCTCCGGCGCCAAATTTCCCGCCAAGGCCGCCGACCCGATCATCGTCCATCCGGATGTGCGACGCGTATTGCTCACGATCCGAGCCTTCAACGAGGCGGCACGCGCGCTGGTGATCTGGACCGCATTGCAGGGCGATCTCGCCAATCGTTCGGAGGACGACAAGGTGCGGCAGGCCGCCGACGACCAGATGGGCCTGATGACGCCGGTCGTCAAAGGCGTGCTCACCGATTGCGGCTTCGCCAATACGGTGTTGGCGCAGCAGGTCTTTGGCGGCCACGGCTACATCGCCGAGCACGGCATGGAGCAGTTCGTACGCGATGCCCGCATCGCCATGCTCTATGAAGGCGCCAACGGCATTCAGGCGCTCGATCTGGTCGGCCGCAAGCTGGGCAAAGACGGCGGGCGCGCCGCCATGGCCTTCTTCAACGACGCGGCCAGCTTCGTGAAGGCGCACGCCGACGACGAGGCGATGAAACCCTATGTCGCGCCGCTCGATGCCGCCCTCGGCCATCTGCAAAAAGCGAGCATCTGGTTCATGAAAAACGCCATGTTCAAGCCGGACAATGCCGGCGCCGGCTCTTACGACTATATGCATCTCTTCGGTCTAGTGGCGCTCGGCTATATGTGGGCGCAGATCGCCAAGGCCGCGCTCGCGAAGAAGTCGAAGGGCAACGGCGCAGGCACCCGCATGGACGCCAAGCTCTTGACCGGCCTCTTCTTCATGGAGCGGATGCTGCCCGAGACCGGCGCGCATCTTGCCCGTATCCAGGCGGGCGCCGACGGCGTGATGAAAATGCCGGCGGAGTCGTTCTGAATAATTACCCTCTCGTCTTGAGGGAGAGGGAAATTGGAGAGGCCATGCCCGATTGCTTCATCTATGATCACGTGCGCAGCCCGCGCGGGCGCGGCAAGGCCGACGGGTCGCTCCACGAGGTGACGGCACTCGAGCTCGCGCGCCAGAGCCTGGTCGCGATCAAGGAGCGCAACAAGCTCGATCCATCGCTCGTCGAGGACGTGGTGCTCGGCTGCGTCGATCCGGTCGGTGAAGCGGGCGGCAATATCGCGCGCGCCGCCACCATCGCCGCAGATTACGGCAAGGAAGTGCCGGGCGTGCAGATCAACCGTTTCTGTGCCTCCGGACTCGAGGCCGTGAACTTCGCGGCGGCGCAGGTGATCGCCGGTGCCAAGGAACTCGCGATCGGCGGCGGGGTCGAATCGATGTCGCGCATCGGCATCGGCGCCTCGGGCGGCGCCTGGCCGGTCGATCCCTCGCTCGCGATCAAGTCCTATTTCCTGCCGCAAGGCGTCTCGGCCGATCTGATCGCGACCAAATACGGAATTTCCCGCGACGACTGCGACGCCTTTGCGGTCGAAAGTCAGAAACGCGCGGCGAAGGCCTGGGACGAGGGCCGCTTCAAGCGTTCCGTCGTGCCGGTGGTCGACGTCAACGGCCTGCCGATCCTGGTCAAGGACGAGCACATGCGACCCTCGACCGACATGCAGTCGCTGGCCCAGCTCAAGCCCGCCTTCGTGCAGATGGGCGAGCTCGCGGGCTTCGACGCGGTGGCGATCCAGGCCCATCCCGAGGTCGAGGCGGACAAGCATGTGCACCATGCCGGCAATTCGTCGGGCATCGTCGATGGCGCGGCCGCGGTTCTGGTCGGCTCGAAAAAGGCCGGCAAGGCCACCGGCCTGAAGCCGCGCGCCCGCATTCACAGCTTCGCCTCGATCGGCTCCGATTTCGCTTTGATGCTGACCGGGCCGATCGACGTGACCAAGCGCGTGCTCGAAAAATCCAAGATGAAGCTTTCCGACATCGACTTGATCGAGATCAACGAGGCCTTCGCCTCGGTGGTGCTGCGCTTCCTGCAAGCCTTCGACCTCGACGCTTCGCGGGTCAATGTGAACGGCGGCGCCATCGCCATGGGCCATCCGCTGGGCGCCACCGGCGCCATGATCCTCGGCACGGCGCTGGACGAACTCGAGCGTACCGGAAAATCGACCGCGCTGGTGACGCTGTGCATCGGCGCCGGCATGGGCACGGCGACCATCATCGAACGGGTGTGATCATGGACCTCAAGAATTTCCGCCTCGAGGTCGATGCCGACGGCATCGCGCTCCTCACCTGGGACATGCCCGGCCGCTCCATGAATGTCTTCACCATGGAAGTGCTGCAGGAGCTGGCCGAGATCGTCGAACACGTCGCCAAGGACGCCGCCATCAAGGGCGCGGTCATCGCCTCCGGCAAGGACACCTTCTCCGGCGGCGCCGATCTCACCATGCTCGAAGGGCTGTCGCGCACCTACGCCGGGATCGTGAAGGTCAAGGGCGAAATCGAAGCGAACAGGACCTTGTTTGAAGAGTCGCGCAAGATGTCGTTGCTCTACCGGCGGCTGGAAACCAGCGGCAAGCCGTGGGTTGCCGCCATCAACGGCATTTGCCTCGGCGGCGCCTTCGAGTTGGCACTCGCCTGCCATCGCCGGTTCGCGTCACAGAACGAAAAGACCCGCGTCGGCCTGCCCGAGGTCAAGATCGGCCTCTTTCCCGGTGCCGGCGGCACCCAGCGCTTACCGCGCATGCTTCCCGCCGCCGATGCCCTGCAGATGCTCTTGAAGGGCGATCAGCTGCGTCTCGACCGCGCCAAGGGCATGAAACTCATCGACGAGATTGTGCCGGCGGACAAATTGATCGAAACGGCCAAGGCCTGGATCAAGGGCGGCGGTAAGGGCGTGCAGCCTTGGGACGTCGAGGGCTTCAAGTTTCCCGGCGGGCCGGTCTATTCCAAGGCCGGGATGATGACCTGGCCCGCGGCGAACGCGATCTATCGCCGCGAGACCTACGACAATTATCCCGGCGCCCGCGCCATCTTGCAGTGCGTCTACGAGGGCCTGCTGTTACCGATGGACTTGGCGCTTCGAGTGGAATCGCGCCACTTCACCAAGGTGCTGCGCTCGCGCGAGGCGGCGGCGATGATCCGCACCCTGTTCGTCTCCATGCAGGAGCTGAACAAGGGCGCGCACCGGCCGCCTTCAGTGGCGTCGGCAAGAC
>JAUSIF010000218.1 GCA_030648135.1 Xanthobacteraceae bacterium | reverse complement strand
CATGTCGTGCACGTCGGCGATCGCGGCATGGTCGAAATAACGCCGCCACACGAAGGGTGAAAGTTCCTGGAGAAAGGCCTCACCGGCGCTGCGGTCGCCGGCGCATACGCGCGCCTTGATGAAAGCGGCGCGTTCCCAGGTCTGGCCGACCCGTTCGTAATAGGCGAGCGCTGAGTCGGTCGCGACCGCGACCTGGGTCGAGCCCGGGTCGGGGCGCAGTCTTAGATCGACGCGAAAGACATAGCCTTCGGCCGTGCGTTGTTGCAGCAGCCGCACCAGGTTTTGTGTGAGCCGCATGAAGAAGGGTGTGGGATCAAGACCGCGCTCGAGCGGTGCGGCCGGGTCATAGAGCACGATCAGATCGATATCGCTCGAATAATTGAGCTCGCCGGCGCCAAACTTGCCCATGGCGAGCACGAAGAAGCCGGAACCGGCTCCCGGGTGCGACGGATCGGGTAGACGAATTTTTCCTGCGGCGTGCGCCTCGGCGAGCAGATGATCGACGGCAGCGCCGATCGCGGCATCGGCAACCGCGGTCAAGGCGTGGGTCACCTCGGCGAGCGACCAGACGCCGCCGATATCGGCGAGCGCCACCAATAGCGCCGCGTCGCGTTTCATGAGCCGCAAGGCGCGCATCACACCGGCCTCGGCGCGGGCCGGGCGATCGGGATGCTTGGCTTGTTCCAGAATCTTTACGAGGCGCGCTTCCGGCGCGGCATCGAGCAACGCAAGCAAGCGCGCCGGATCGGCGCGCATGATCTCCCACAGGAAAGGCGAGCCGTCGGCGATCGCTTCGCACAAGCGTCTTGCCTTGGGATGGGCGGCGAGAAGTGCATCGAGCCGCGCCGCGAGCTTCCGATCCGCACTATTGAGCAAATCGCCGAGCTTGGATTTCGCACGTTTCGGCGTGACCAGGCGCGGCGTCTCGCGAATGCGCGCGGCCAGACCAAGCGGCGCTTCGATCTCTTCGTTCTTCTTGCGCCGTAGCATCCGTTCAGCCCGCACTTCGTGCCGCGCCGACTATCCCCTAGCCTGCCCGGGCCGGAAGCGCGAGCGTGACGCACAAGCCCGGCGCATGGTCTTCGAGCAGGATTTCCCCGCCGTGAAGCCGGGCGACGGCGGCGGCGAGCGACAGCCCGAGGCCCGCGCCCGGCTGCGATCGGCTCGATTCGAGCCGCACGAAGCGTTGCAACACCCGGGCGCGATCCTGCTCCGGAATGCCGGGGCCGCAGTCCGAGACGGTCAGCAGCATGCGGCCTCCGTCGCGCCGGGCAATGACCCGTATTTCACCTTTTGTACCGGCGTCGGCCGGCGCGCCATGCTTGATCGCGTTATCGACGAGATTGGCGAGTGCCTGGCCGACGAGCTCGCGGCTGCCGTGAACGGGTAGCGGGGCGTTCGCGTCGAGCGCGATTTTCATACCCTTCTCCTCGGCCAGCGGCTCGTAAAGCTCGGCGACGCTCTTCGCCACGTCGGCGGCGTCGAAATCGACCATGTGCTTGCGCGCCTCTCCGGCCTCGGCGCGGGTGATCAGTAATAGGGCATCGAAGGTGCGGATGAGGCCGTCGGATTCCTCGATCGTCGCTTCGAGCGCGGCGCGGTAATCGGTTTCGCTCTTCGCGCTGCGCAGCGCCTCCTCGGCGTGGTTGCGCAAACGGGTGAGCGGGGTCTTGAGGTCGTGGGCGATATTGTCGGAGACGTGTTTCAATCCGGCCATCAGGCCTTCGATGCGCACGAGCATGGCATTGAGGCTGCTGGCGAGGCGGTCGAACTCGTCGCCGGTTCCGTCCACGGCGAGCCGGCCGGCGAGATCGCCCGCCATGATCCGTTCGCTGGTGGCGGTCATGGCATCGATGCGCTTCAGCACGCGCCGTGTGACGAAGATGCCGCCGGCTAAGCCCATGACGACGATAAGCACAACCGCCCAGCGCGCCGGCTGTGCCAAGATCTGGCGCAGGCGATCGCGTTCCTCGAAATCTCGGCCGACGAGCAGGCGGAAACCACCGGGCAATTGAAAGACGCGAACGAGCGCGCGGCTCTGCTTGGCGGAATCGCCCTCCTCCTGACGCCGATAGGAAATCTCCGACCAGCCAGTCTGATCGAGCGTGCCCGTCGGCACGTCGACATTGCCCACGATCGCCGCCCCTGCGTAGGTCGTCACCAAATAGAGATTCGAGCCCGGCTGGGTCACCCGCGTTTCGACCACGGCCACGAGCCGATTGATGCCGCCGATGCGGTATTGCTCCTGCAGACCACGGACTTCGGCGTCGACGGTCTCGGTGATCTGCGCGACGACGAGTTGCTGGGTGTGACGGGCGAGATAGATGATCACCACCGCCGCGAACAGGGCGAAGACGAGGAGATAGACGGCGACGATCTTGAAGGCCGTCGTGCGGACGAGCTTACCGAGCGCCGTCACGGATCATGTATCCGGCGCCGCGTACGGTGTGGAGCAGCGGCTTGCCGAAGCCCTTGTCGATTTTCGCGCGCAGCCGTGAGACATGCACGTCGATTACGTTGGTCTGCGGGTCGAAGTGATAGTCCCACACGTTTTCCAACAGCATGGTGCGGGTAACGACCTGGCCGGCATGGCGCATCAGATATTCGAGCAGACGGAATTCGCGCGGCTGCAGCGTAATCTCCTGACCGGCCCGTGCGACGCTGTGGGAAAGGCGGTCGAGCTCGAGATCCCCGACGCGATAGACGGTATCGGCGGCTTGCGGAGTACCGCGACGGGCGAGCGCCTCGATACGGGCCAGCAACTCGGAGAAGGCATAAGGTTTGGCGAGATAATCGTCGCCGCCCGCACGCAAGCCGGTGACGCGATCGTCGACCTGGCCGAGGGCCGAGAGGATGAGTACCGGCGTCGCATTGCCCCGCCCGCGTAGTTCGGCGATGAGCGAGAGCCCATCGCGCTTCGGCAACATGCGATCGACCACCAGCACGTCGAACTCGCCGTCGATGGCGAGCGCGAGCCCCTCCTCGCCGTCACGCGCCAGCTCGGCGACATGGCCGGCCTCGCGCAGCGCCTTCTTCAGATAATCGGCGGCTTCGTGGTCGTCCTCGACGACGAGCAGGCGCATGGTGACTCGCTCTCCGCGGGTGGGAATCATTATCGCCAGTTCGCGCAAGATAAACCCTCAGACCATGTCCAGGAAAAGGTAGGGCGGGAGACGTTCGAGCCTCCCGCCAGTACCGATTTTCGAGTTCGTCGGGTCGAAAGGCGCGACCCGACGAGCCGCAAAATCGGTATTCCTATAAGTGTTGTGCCGACTTGCAGGCTTCACGGCCAGAGGCCGCAAAACACCGCAAGTCGGCACGGGGATACCGGCGACGGCAGGGGGCGACGGGGGGCCGCCACCGGCTCCCTAGCTCAACCGCTTCCGACCGGAAGGGTGACAAAGCGGGTGCCGCCTTCGCCCTTCAGGCGCAGGAGCACGACGCTCTTGTTCTCCTTGCGGGCGGCGCCGAGCGCATCGCGCACTTCGGCGGCGGTGGAAACCGCCTTGCCACCGACCTCGAGGATCACGTCACCGGCTTTCACGCCGCGCTCGGCGGCGGGACCGGCGGGATCGACGTCGGTAACGACGACGCCGTCACGTCCGGCGCCGGCGACCGACTTCGCCGGGGCGAGCGAGAGCCCGAGCCGCGGCATATCGGTGCCGCTGTCTTCCTTCGCCTTCGGCGAGGTGCGCTCGGCCCGCTTTTCGTCGGGGAGCTTGCCGAGCGTGAGCTCGACCGTGCTCTCCTTGCCGTCGCGCGAGATCAGAAGCTTCACGGTCGCGCCGGGCTTCTGCGCGGCGATGCGGCGCGAAAGTTCGCGGGCATCCTTCAGGCGCTGGCCGTCGACGGCGAGGATCGCATCGCCCGCCTTGATGCCGGCCTTGGCGGCAGGCGTGTCGGATTGAACCTCGGCGACGAGCGCACCCTGCGGCTCCTTAAGGCCGAGGCTCTCGGCGATTTCCTTGGTCACCGGTTGGATCTGCACGCCGATATAGCCGCGGGCCACCGTGCCGGTTTCTTTCAGCGAGGCGACGATGCGACTGACGTTCTCGGCCGGGATCGCGAAGGCGATGCCGACGTTGCCGCCGGAAGGCGAAACGATCGCGGTATTGACGCCGATGACCTCGCCGGCGAGGTTGAAGGTCGGCCCGCCCGAATTGCCGCGGTTCACGGCGGCGTCGATCTGGAGGAAGTCGTCATAGATATTGGCGCCGATGTCGCGGCCGCGCGCCGAGACGATGCCGGCCGTCACCGTGCCGCCCAATCCGAACGGATTGCCGACCGCGAGCACCCAGTCGCCGACGCGCGGCGAGGTGGTGCCGAATTTCACCCACTTGAAGTCGTTGCGGCCTTCGACCTTCAAGAGCGCAATGTCGGTGCGCGGATCGGAGCCGACCACCTTCGCGGTGTAAGTGTTGCCGTCGTCGGTAGTAATCTCGACCTCGGTCGATTTATCGACCACGTGGTTGTTGGTGACCACATAACCGTCGGCCGAGATGAAGAAGCCGGAACCCTGGCCGGTGACGCGCCGGTGACGCGGCATCATGCCCGTGCCCGGCTTGTCGCCGAAGAAGCGGCGGAAGAATTGCTCGACCTGCGGAGGCAAGTCTTCGCGGTTGAAGCCTTCGCCTTCGAAGACGGAATTTTGCGGCTGATCGACCTTGACCTTGACGCTGACAACGGCCGGACGCACGCGCTCGACCACGTCGGCGAAGGAATTTTGGCCAGCCGGGCGGTCGGTCGTGATCTGGGCGAAGGCGGGAGTGGAGGTGGGGGGGAGGAAGGCTTGCCCGGCGGCGAGGCCCGAAATGGCGAGGGCAAATACGCCGGCAAGCAGCAGAGCGCGGCGGCGTTTGAAGAGGCCACCGGTCTTGGGAAGGGGATGGTCGTTGGGAAACATATTGGGTCTCCGCGAATGAATCGGGTTCTGCCGATTTGGCAGGTTCGCGGAGATATATAGAAGACGGCGCCTTACGGCGCTCTCACCGGAAAATTACAATTTGGTAAGGTCGCGCCGGTTCACGCATTCTTGTTTATGCAGATGAGCGCGAGGAGACGGCGTTTTTCCGTTGGAGAAAGTTCGGCGGGGACGGGCGCGAGCGTGGCCCTAGCTCGGACGCTCGCCGCGCGAGGCTCGGCGTGCTCAGCCGATCGGGGTCCAGCTGCCGTCAAGATTGCGGCAGGCTACGCCGCGAACCGTCTGCGGCCGGCTCAGGATATAGACCGTATGGGTATATTCGCGGCAGCGGGCATAGCCGCCTTGCGCGTAAGGCGGGCCCGCGACGATGGTGCCATAGGCGCCGCGCTCGCCGCGCCAGCTTACCGGCGCGCCCGGGCCGCCATATTCGAGCGCCTGCATTTCGGCGGCTTTGGCGCGCCGGCGATCTCCTTCGTCGAGGCCATTGCCGACCTCGCCGCCGACGCGGACGCCGGTCGCAATCCCCGTTCCGGGCATGGGCCCGAGTTCGCCGGCACAGCTCGCGAGTACCAGGGCGATGAACCCAATAGCGGCCGTCTTTCTCAGTAGCGGGTAAATTTCGCTAAACATCTGCTTCTCACTCGGATCGGAAGTTCGCGCTCGGCGTTGGTCTGTGTTGCCAAAGCAGGTTCGAAAAACGCGCCATGGGCATCGTCGAAGGATTCGTCATCGCCACCCTATCATCCTCAGGCTTCCGCCGCGGGAAGCACGAGTTCGGCGCGTAATCCGCCGATCGGCGCGGTGCCGAGCTCGAGCCGGCCGCGATAGAGGATCGCGAGATCGACCACGATCGAGAGCCCGAGACCCGAGCCCGGTTTGCTTTCATCGAGGCGCCGGCCGCGGGTCAGCACCTCCTCCCGTGCGTCGGCTGGAAGGCCGGGGCCGTCGTCGTCGATCACGACGCGAAAGAAGGCGCGATCCGCGGTTTTCGCCGGCCGCTCGGTGAAGACCTCGACGTCGACCCGTGAGTTCCCCCATTTACAGGCATTGTCGACCAAGTTGCCGAGCATCTCCTCGAGATCCTGCTGCTCGCCGTGGAACTTGACTTCGTCGATGATCCGCGTGTCGATGGTAAGACCGCGCTCGCGGTAAATCTTGGACATGGTCCGTATCACCCCGATGACGACGGGGGTCACGTCGATGACGGTACCGACGACGGCGTTGCGTGCCGCCAGCCGTGCGCGTTCCAGATGATGCTGGACCTGTTCACGCATGACGCCCACTTGTTCGCGTACCTTGTCGGCGATCGCATCCTCGCGGTTCGATGCCTCGTTGAGCAGTACCGACAATGGAGTCTTCAGCACATGCGCGAGATTGCCGACGTGGGTGCGGGCGCGATCGACGATCTCCCGGTTCGAATCGAGCAGCGCGTTCACCTCGCGCGCGAGCGGTGCGATCTCCTCCGGGAATGCGCCCTCGAGGCGTTCGCGACGGCCGGAACGGATCGCGGAGAGTGCATCGGAAATGCGCCTGAGAGGTCGCAAGCCGAAGCGAACCTGGAACCATGCGGTGGCGACGAAAGCAGCTCCGAGCGCGCCGAAAGTGAGGACGAGCGCATCGAAGAAGTCCTCGCTCTCGTCGTCGATCTCGTTGGCGTCACCGGCGACCGTGACGACGTAGCGATCGTCCTCGCCGAGATCGACCATGCGGGCGACCGCGCGCAGTCTTTGACCCTCGGGCCCCGCGACATAGCCTTCGCGCAAACCGCCGGGGCCCGGCGCGCCGCCGAGATTTTCGAGCATGGGCAGTCCCGTCGCCGGGACCGAGTGGGAGTTCCTTACTTCCTGCTTGTCGCCAACGAGGCGGGTGATCTGCCAGTACCAGCCCGATAGCGGCATCTCGAACAATGGCTCGCCGAGCGGGGCGGGTTCGGGGAGCGTGCCGGGGTTTGCGCTGGCGACGTCGGCGACGATGGTCTTGAGATAGACGTTGAGGCGGCGGTCAAAGGCGCGCTCGACCGAGGCGCGATAGAGCGAGGAGAGCACCAGCCCGCTCACGATCAGCACGACGACGCTGACCGCCGTCGCCGTGAGGAACAGTCGCCGCGCGAGCGAGCTAGTGCGCATCGGCCGGCGGATTGAGGCGATAGCCCAGGCCGCGGACAGTCTGAATCACGTCGATGCCGAGTTTCTTGCGCAACCGGCCGACGAACACCTCGATGGTGTTGGAATCGCGGTCGAAGTCCTGGTCGTAGAGATGCTCCACGAGCTCGGTGCGGGAGACGACCCGGCCGGAGTGGTGCATGAGATAAGCGAGCAGTCGGTATTCGTGGGAGGTGAGGCGGATGGGATTGCCGTCGACGGAGACGCGGCCGGAGCGGGTGTCGAGCCGGACCGAACCGCAGGTGAGCTCGCTGGTGGCGTGGCCGCTGGCGCGGCGCAAGAGCGCGCGGATGCGGGCGAGCACCTCCTCCATATGAAAGGGCTTGGCCACATAGTCGTCGGCGCCGACGTCGAAGCCCTGGACCTTGTCGGACCAGCGGTCGCGGGCGGTGAGGATCAAGACCGGCATCATCTTGCCGGAGCGGCGCCAGGTTTCGAGCACCGAGATGCCGTCCATTTTCGGCAGGCCGAGGTCGAGCACGATGGCGTCATAGGGTTCGTTCTCGCCGAGGTAATGGCCTTCCTCGCCGTCGAAGGCGCGATCGACGGCATAGCCCGCGTCGGTGAGCGCGGCGCAGATCTGGCGATTGAGATCGGGATCGTCCTCGACGACGAGCAAGCGCATGGCGCGACTCAGGCTCCGCAATTCGGGCGGGAGTGTGCCATCGGCGCGGACGCCTGTCAGCCGGGGGCGAGGATAAGCTTAATGGCGGGCAAGGCCGAAAAAGCCTTGAAATTCATGGCTTTGCCATTCATCACCTGGCCCGGCAAGGCCGCCCGCGTGCGCGCCAAAGGCGCGATCCACGCGGTCATACGTAAAGGAGCGCGGGCTCATGGCGCGCTCCGCGAGCGCGCCCTGCAAGCCCGCGCCTGGTCGCGCAAGCTGAGCGCTTCCGCGACCGCACCTTCGATCGCGCTTCCCGAGGGAAGCGCCTTGAGCTCGACGGCGACGCGGCGCTGATAGTCGCGGCTCCACGGCGCCGTCACCGGACAGGGTGCGCCAGCGCGCGGGTATCCTTGCGATGAACCTATTGAGGCTCTCCCCGTCGCACTCCTTCAAGTCGGCGAATAAGTTCTCGGCGGAATTCATCGAAATCACGAAACTCGTCTCCGAAGTCATCCTCCCGTTCAGCGGTTTCGGTCGAGGCGGATTCGAGGGCATTCAGCTCGCGCA
>JAUSIF010000215.1 GCA_030648135.1 Xanthobacteraceae bacterium | reverse complement strand
TGCCGGAGAACGCCCTCTCCTTGACCCACGGGAATTGCCAAGACGCCCGGGAGCAGACATAGAGACAGGCCGATCCTTACCGAGAGCGCTCATGGAATTCCGCCGCCTCGATATTCCCGACCTGATCCTGATCGTCCCGCGCCGTTTCAGCGACGAGCGCGGCTGGTTCGCGGAGACCTGGACTGCAGCTCGCTTCGCCGAGATCGGGATCGACCTCCTGTTCGTGCAGGACAATCATTCCTATTCGCGCCAGGCCGGCACGGTGCGGGGGCTGCATTTTCAGCTGCCACCCCACGCCCAGGCGAAGCTCGTGCGGGTGTTGCGAGGAGCCGCATTTGACGTTGCGGTCGACCTGCGTCGGGGCTCGCCGACCTACGGGCGCTTCGTGACGACGACGCTCTCGGCCGAGCGCGGCGAGGAGCTGTTCGTGCCAGCCGGCTTCGCCCACGGCTTCTCGACGCTTCAGCCCGATACCGAAGTGTTCTACAAGGTGGACAAGCCCTATGCGCCCGCAGCCGACAGCGGTCTCCTCTGGAACGACCCCGACCTCGCCATTCCCTGGCCGGTGCAGCGAGAGGCCGCGATCCTGTCGGAGAAGGACGGGAAACTCCCGCGCTTCGCCGATTTCGAGAGCCCGTTTTCCTACCCCTGACCTTCGCTGCCGGAGCAGGCTGCCGCCAGCGGCGCCGGCACGCTAAAAGAGAGACCATGCAGAAGATTCGCAAGGCCGTTTTCCCCGTCGCCGGCCTCGGCACCCGCTTCCTGCCCGCCACCAAGGCGATGCCGAAGGAGATGCTTCCGGTCGTCGACCGGCCCTTGATCCAGTACGCGGTCGACGAGGCCCGCGAGGCCGGTATCGAGCACTTCATCTTCGTCACCGGCCGCAACAAGAGCGTGATCGAGGATCATTTCGACCGGCAATTCGAGCTCGAGCTGACGCTCGCCGAGCGCGGCAAGCGCGCCGAAATGGAGACGCTCGCGCGCGACCTGCCCGGCCCCGGCACCACCAGCTACACCCGCCAGCAGTCGCCGCTCGGCCTCGGTCACGCGGTGTGGTGCGCGCGCGAACTGGTGGGCCGCGAACCCTTCGCGCTGTTGCTTCCCGACGTGCTCATCCAGGCCCGCAAGTCTTGCCTGGCGCAGATGATCGAGGCCTATCTCGCGATCGACGAGGCCGTGAACCTGCTTGCGGTGGAGGAAGTCAGCGACGACCTCACCCACATGTACGGCGTGGTCGGCATCGGCCGGCGCAAGCAGAAGACTTTCGAGATCACCTCCATGGTCGAGAAACCGCCGCGCGGTACGGCGCCGTCCAATCGCATCATCACCGGCCGCTACATCCTGCAGCCCGAGATCTTCGACATGCTGGCGTCGCAGGAACGCGGCGCCGGCGGCGAGATCCAGATCACCGACGCCATGATCCGGCTGTCCCAGCGCCAGCACTTCTACGGGCTCGAGTTCGAGGGCCGCACCTTCGATTGCGGCTCGAAGCTGGGGTTCCTCACCGCCAATGTCGCCTTTGCGCTCGCCCGCGACGACATCGCGCCCGCCTTCCGGGCCGGGCTCAAGCGTCTGATGGGCGAGCGCTGAACCGACGATGGCGGACCTCATCCGTCCGGTGATCCTGTGCGGCGGCGCAGGCACCAGGCTGTGGCCGGCCTCGCGCGACAGCCTGCCGAAGCAGTTCCTGAAGCTGTTCGGGCCGCTCTCGACCTTGCAGGAGACGGTGAAGCGCGTCGCCGATCCCGCCGTGTTCGGCCGGCCGATCGTCGTCACCCATCGCGACTATCGTTTTCTGGTGCTGGAGCAACTGATCGAGATCGGAAGCATGGCCGAGATCGTGCTCGAACCGGTGCGGCACGATTCCGGCCCGGCGGTGGCGGCGGCAAGCCATCTCGTGGTCGCCGGAGAGCCGAAAGGCCTCGCGCTCGTGCTCGCCGCCGATCATGTGGTGAAAAAGCCCGACCTGTTCATCGCCGCGGTTCGCATGGCGCGGGCGGCGGCACAAGCGGGGCACATCGTCACCTTCGGGCTCAAGCCCGATCATCCCGCCACCGCTTACGGCTATATCCGACCCGGCCCGATGCTCCCGGATGCCGAGCCCGCCCACGCGGTCGAGGCCTTCGTCGAGAAACCGGATGCCAAAACCGCCGAGCGCTATGTCGAACAGGGCTATCTGTGGAATTCGGGCAATTTCCTCTTCCGCGCCGACATTTTCCTCGCCGAATACGCCGCCTTCGAGCCCGCGAGCGCCAAAGCGGTCGCCCGCGCGGTCGCGAACGCCACCACCGATCTCGGCTTCCGTCTGCTCGATGCGGAGGCCTTCGCCGCGGCCGAGCGGAAATCCGTGGATTACGCGGTGATGGAAAAGACCCGACGCGCGGCGGTGGTGCCGGCCGACTACGGCTGGTCCGATCTCGGCGGCTGGAATGCGGTGTGGGCGCTTTCGCCGCGCGACGCCGAGGATAACGCGACGCGCGGGCAAGTCGTGCTGATCGATGCCCGCGCGAATATGATCGTAAGCGAACAAAAGCTTGCAGCACTCCTTGGCGTCGAGAACCTGGTGGTGATCGTGGAAGACGACGCCGTGCTGGTCGCCCATCGCGACCGCGCCGAGGATCTGAAGCTCCTGGTCGGGCGCCTGCGCGAGAGCGGTCGCAGCGAGGCCGACAAGCATTCGCGCATCCACCGCCCGTGGGGCTTCTACCAGAACTTCGACCGCGGCGAGCGCTTTCTGGTGAAGCGCATCTCGGTCAAGCCCGGCGGCCGGCTCTCGCTGCAGCAGCACGCCCATCGCGCCGAACACTGGGTGGTGGTGCGCGGCACCGCCCGCGTCACCATCGGCGAGGAAGTGCGCATGGTGCACGAGAACGAGTCGGTCTATGTGCCGATCGGCGGGGTGCACCGGCTGGAGAATCCCGGCAAGATTCCGCTTGAGCTGATCGAGGTGCAGACCGGCTCCTATCTCGACGAGGACGACATCGTCCGGCTCGACGACGACTATCGCCGCAACAGCGACGATTGAATGCCGCGCCGCATCCGCCTCTCCCGCAAGCAAGGCGCGAGGCTCGCGAACGGCGCCGTGGTGGTGGCGCGGCCGTCCAAATGGGGCAACCCCTTTAAGATCGGGAAACTCACCCGCGCCCAGGCGATCGCCGCCTATCGCCGCGACCTGTTGGCGGGCAAGCTCAAGGTCAATGTGGAGGACGTGCGCCGCGAACTCGCCGGCCGCGATCTGGCCTGCTGGTGCAGGCTGGATGAGGCCTGTCACGCCGACGTGCTGATCGAAATCGCGAACGATCCTGGGTCTTGAAATTCGTCAGTTCACTCGCGCCGGGCGTCCATGCCAGCGTCTCGCGGGCAAGCCGCTGTGAGCGCGCGCCTCACTCGAGCGGTCCGTCCACATGCTGTTTGAAGGACGGGCGCGGCCGCAAGCGTTCATACCAAGCCTTGAGGTTCGGTAGTTCCGGCCGCTCGATGAACGGATTGGCGAAGAAGCGGTGAGCGAAGATACCGAGCACGATGTCCGCGAGCGAGAAGCGGTCGGCGACGAGATATTGCTTGCCCTTGAGCTGACCGTCGAGAATCGTCATCACTTCGACGAGCCGTTTCACCCCGGCCGCGATCGCCGCCTTGTCGTGCTTCTCGGGCGGCGTGCGGATGGTGCCCATGACCACCGGCACGTCGGCCGGAACCACGATCGAGATCTGCCAATCGAGCCAGCGGTCGATGCTCGCCCGCGTCGCCGGGTCCTTCGGATAGATCGCCTCGCCGCCGTATTTCATGGCCAGATAGCGCATGATCGAATTCGATTCCCACAGCACGAAGTCGCCGTCCTCGATCACCGGCACCCGCCCGTTGGGATTGAGCTTGCGGTATTCCGGCGTGTCGACGATGCCGAACTTGCCGCCGGCGTCGACGCGCTCGTAGGGAATCTTGAGCTCGTCGGCGACGCAAAGCACCTTCTTGACGTTGCCGGAGCTGGTTCGCCCCCAAATCTTGATTTTCTTGGCAGCAGCCATCGGAAGCTCCTTCGTGAAAAATCTCGCGCCGGCGGGCGGCGGGTCGTTAACGGCTTACGCCTCGGGCACTGATCGGGGGAATGCGCGTCGGCGATTGAAATTTGGTGGGCGCAGTAGGACTCGAACCTACGACCCGCTGATTAAGAGTCAGCTGCTCTACCAACTGAGCTATGCGCCCGCCGAGAAAACTCCGCGCGGTTCCGGCGCGGAGCGGGGCTCGATCTAGCAAAGCACCCCCGCACTGTCCAGCGACGGAGCAGCGCCGTCGCGCGCGCGACAACTATCCTTCCGCCGCAAGGCCGCCGCTCGCAAGCGGCTTGGCTGCGCCAGCCTGACCGGCGTCATCCAGCTGCACCATCGCCGTCTCCGGCGTGGTGACCAGCCGGTGGCGCCAGATGCCGATGAGCGTCGCCACGAGCACGACCGCGCCCACCGCCGTCGCCGTCATGTCGTTGGGATGCAGCAGCGTCACCAGGGAGAAGAGCGCCAGCATCCCGCGCAGCATGATGTCGCCGCCTTTGTTGTGGAGGAATCGTCCGAACATGGCGAAGGCGACGCCGGAAGTACCGATCAGCACCAGGAGCGCGGCGGCAACCTGCAGCCACCCCGGATTCACCACCATGTCCGACCGCGTGAAGACGGCGAAGGTCATCAGCGTAATCGGCGCGCAGATTTTCAGCGCCTCCCACATGGTGCGCATGAAGGAGGCTTCCGCGATGCGGGAGGTAACCGCGGCAGCGAGCGAGGTCGGCGGCGACAGCTCGCCCCACACCGACAACAGGAACACGAAGAAGTGCGCGACCCACGGGTTGATGCCGAGTTCCTGCAAGGGCCGCACGATGACGACCGCGCCGATGATGTAGGTCGCCGTCGGCGGCAAGCCGGCGCCGACCAGCCAGCCGAAAATATAGGCCATCAGGACCATGGCGATGATGTTCCAGGCGCCGAGATCCAAGAGCATCGCCCCCATCCGGTTGATGAAGCCGGTGATGGTGAAGAGGCCGATCATGATGCCGAGCGTCGCCAACAGGAGCGTCAGATAGGACGTCATGTCGGCGTGGGTATCGACGGTGAGGCGCAGGTTGCCGAAAAACGTCTCGCCCCCGACGAGCGGATCCTTGCGCACGTATTTGAAATAAAAGAACGTCGTGGCGAGGAGCACGAACATGAAGA
>JAUSIF010000209.1 GCA_030648135.1 Xanthobacteraceae bacterium | reverse complement strand
GTGGCATTGGTCGTGCGCCCGCCCATGTCCAGCATCAGTCCGCGTCGGTCGGGCGGAATTTCGCTCGTGTAGGTGCACTGGTTGAGCGCCGACTGCAGCTGCCCCAAGGTCGTGGCATTCGCGATCGCCGTGTCGTTTATGTTGTAGAATAATATGTTTGCGCATCCGAGTTGCGGGATCGCGGAGTAGTTGCCGTTGACGATCACCGCGTCGCGCGCATAAGCGAGGAAGTCGCCGGCGTTCTGGACCTCCGACGGGGCCATCGATACGAGCAGCCCGCGCGTGCGGAAGTCCTCCAAATACATGGCATCGAAAACATATATGTCGGCCTGTGGCGGCGGATCGGTGTTGTAGCCGCCGTCCCAGACTTTGAGATCGTTGATGAAGTTGAGTTGGACGTTTGGCTGAACCTGCATCCAGGCGGCGCGAATGGCCATCTCGAACTGACTTGGACGCGGCACGTAAGGGTAGAGCGCTACGGTGAGACTCTGTGCCCAAGCCGCCGGCGAAGCCACGGTTGCGAGCAACACAATCGCGACAGCCAACGCGGCGCGGATTCGTCGGCGTAAGAACGGCGCCAGATAGCGGCTTACAAATGCGAGCATTGCATGACCTACTAATGCGTCGGAAGCAATACAGTATTAATAGGCGAGAATTCAATTTTATACAACTAAAAAGTGTTATCTTTAAAACCGGATCGCCTTAAGCATGGCAACCGAATTGGTTTTTGCTCACCTCTGAGCGTCACCAATGAGATGCGCGGCGTGAACCGCGTGGTCTACGACGTGACGAGCAAGCCGCCGGGGACGATCTATTGGGAGTGACGTCCGCTCCCGTCAGATATCAATCTCCGCCCAGATCGCGGCGTGGTCGGAGGCCGCCTCCACGGGCGTAGTGATCTCGTCGTACTTCTGCCACTTCGGCGGACTCACACCCGGCCACATCCCCTTGCGGAATACGCCGCCGGCGGTGACTTTCGCCAATAGCTCCGGCGACATCAGGATGTAGTCGATCTTGTTCTGCGCCGTGCAGCCGCCGAAAGTGCCGGGAAAGCCGCCGTTGTCGAAGGCGGCGTGCGTGCTGATGTCCTTGAGGTTGGTTCCCTCGATCAAGGCTTTCAGCGGCGGGCTCGCCGGAAAGTCGTTGAGGTCGCCGACGACCGCGATGAGCTGCACGCCGTCCTGCCGCATCTGGTTGTAGATTTTTGCCACCAGCTTGGCTTGGCGTTCACGCTTCTTGTTGGCCTGATGTTGATCGCCCGACTTGCTCTTGAAGTGGTTGACGAGGACGTGCAGGGAATTTCCTAGCGGAGTCGTGATCTTGTAGACGGCGCAGTCGCGGCTGAAGACGATGCCGACATCATCCTTGTCGTCCACGTGGCTCTGGATTGCGGCAATGTCGAATCCCTTCCGCATCATGATGGCGACGTCGATCCCGCGCGGGTCGTTGCCGTCGATCAGCATAACGTGCGCGAAGGGGCCGGCGCCCTCGCTCGGCATCACGTCATTGCAGAAGCGCAGGAGCGACGGCCGGTTCTCCGCCTCGACCAACGCGAGCACATCGGGTTTGACCTCGCCGATCACGCGAGCGGTCATGCGGACCGCGATATCGTTCACCGCCTCGTACTTCAGATCGAGCCAGCCGATCCAGTCGGCGCGGCCGTTGGCGACGACTTCCACGGTCCCGTTCTTGCGGCGGGTGACGAGATGCCCGCGGTTCTGCCGCAGCACGACCCAGTTGCCGCCGTCGTCCTTCTTCAGGATGCCGAGATCCTTCATGAGCTTCAGGATCCGCGCTTTGTCGTCAGGCGAGTAAACCGCCTTGCTGAGGATCTGATTCATCTCGTGGTGCATGTTGAGGGCCGCGGTGCCCTCTTCCGTATTCGTCGTGTTCATGGCGACGGCGCGCTGGAACAGATTCTCGACGTTGTAAGAAGCAAGTTTCATGACGCCCCCCGCGCGGCTGGATTCGGCTTGAATTGCACACCACAATTATACACTACAATTATAGCGTGCAATTCCGCCATTCCAATCACTTTCTGGATTGCCGGTTCAGCCGGAACTTGCCCCGAAAATCCCCGGCGCTTGGCCGCGGCGGTGCTCAGCCCGCGTGCGCGACGGATTCCGAATGCGCTTCCGCGGCCGGCGGCGCCAGCTCGACCGGCAGGCTCCGCCAGTAGTCGGCCAAAATCGTCGCCGCCAGATCGGTGGCCGGCATCGGGCGCCCGTATAGAAATCCCTGCACCTGGTCGCAGTCGATCTCGCGCAGGAACGCGAGCTGATGCGCGTTCTCGACGCCTTCGGCGGTCACCGTGAGGTCGAGCGAACGTCCGAGCGCCACGATTGTCCGCACGATCTGCTCGACATTGCGGTCGCGGCCGTCGAGGCCGCGCATGAAGGCGCCATCGATCTTGAGCTTGTCGAAGGGGAAGCGCCACAGATACCTGAGGCTCGAATAGCCGGTGCCGAAATCGTCCATGGCGATCTTGACGCCCATCGCCTTGAGCCGGCCGAGCTCCGCCAACACCGTATCGGCGTCGCTCAACAGCATGTTCTCGGTGATTTCGAGCTCGAGCCGGTAGGGGTCGAGCCCGGATTCGGTGAGCGCGTCCTCGACCACGCTCGCGACCTTGCCGGCGAGAAATTGCGCCGGCGAGAGATTGACCGCCACCGTCAGATGCGGCGGCCAATGCACCGCCGTCCGGCACGCCTGCCGGATCGCCCACATTCCGATCGCGTCGATCAGCCCCATCTCCTCGGCCAGCGGAATGAAGACCGTGGGCGGAACGAAATCGCCGCCGTGCGCGGGCAACCGCAACAGCGCCTCGAAGCCGGTGAGCCGGCCGCTGCGCAGATTCAACCACGGCTGGAAATGCAGATCGAAGCTCTCATTGGCGATCGCATCGCGGATGCTCTGCTCGATCTCCAGGCGCTCATCGAGTTTGGCGGCCATCTCTGGTGTGAAAAATCGAATGCAATTGCGCCCGCTCTTCTTGGCCTTGTCGAGTCCGAGTTCCGCGCATTTGATCAGTCGCTTGACGTCGTTGCCGTGGGCCGGAGCCAGCGTCACGCCGATGCTGGCGCCGATGCATACTTCCTTGCCGTTGATGACATGGGGCTTCGCGATCTCGTCTTTGATGCGCTGCGCCAGGGCCTCGGCCGCGCCGACGCTGGTGACGTTGGTCTGCAGCACCGCGAAGGTATCGCTGCCGAGACGCGCGACCATGTCGTTCTGCGGGACCACGACGCGCAATCGCTCCGCGACTTTCCGGATCAGGCCGTCGCCGGCCTCGCGTCCCAGGCTGTTGTTGACGTCCTTCAGGCGATCGAGATCGATGCAATGCAGCGCCAACGCGGTTCCGTTCGCGGGCAATGTCGCGAGTGCGAGCGCGAGACTCTCGATCAGATATTTCCGATTCGGCAATTGCGTCATCAGGTCGTGATGTCTGAGGAAGCGGAT
The DNA here is from genome assembly GCA_030648135.1 of Xanthobacteraceae bacterium. GTDB lineage: Bacteria > Pseudomonadota > Alphaproteobacteria > Rhizobiales > Xanthobacteraceae > JAUSIF01. Next base: position 5,592 of record JAUSIF010000209.1, on the reverse strand, counting down.
ATGCTCTTCGGCGCGGGCCTTTTCCTGCGTGCGCCGGTACCACGCGAACGCCGGCAAGCCGAAGGCGAGCGCCGTCAACAGCGCGATCGAGATCGCCGCAAACGGGAAGCTCGCGTTGAATTGCGCGCGCTTTTCGGTCTGATCGACATAGGTCCCGACCACGGCGATTCTTCGCCCGTTCGCGGCCACCGGAATATAGGCCTCCGCATAAAACGAAGGCCGTCCGGGAGGAGCTCCTTCCTCGATCGTGACGAGCGGCTGACCCATGGCGATGGCGCGGGCTGCCGCCGGGTTGTGTTCGCCAAGAGTCAACGGTTTCGTCGCGGCGGCTTGCAGGTTGTCCGACATCAGCCGCACGTTTCCGTCGTGGTCGAAGATCTTGTAGCGGAACACCCTGCCGACTTCCCGCGCCTGCTCGAAGAAAAAAAGGCTCTCGGCGGAGGGTTTTTCTCCATTGGAGATATGCTCGAGGTCGGTCACATGTTTGGCAAGAAAGCCCGCCCAATTCTGCGCGGTCGATACGGCGTCGCGATAGAGCAAATCGTCGATCGTGCGCTTGATGATCAGCACCGAGCCGCCGATCGACGCGATCAGTAGGATCGCAATGAGAAAAAGCTGCCGTCGCCACGAGAACATGTTGCAATTGAACAGAAAAAAGCTTGCTACGCCCTTACCATGGCATCGATAAATTGCGCGCGAAATTACAACTTTTTGAAAGTCCCGGAAAACCAGACCGGCCGTCGTATGCCTGGTTTACCAGATGTGAAGACGCCGGACGGTCGGGGATTCCACATATGCGATTCAAGCCTGGTCGAGCGCCCGGGCGGCCGCCCCGGCCGCCCGTGACAAGCCCATCGGAATAAGTCTAGCTTCCCCCCGCGACCGCCATCCGCCCCGGAGCCGTCCATGACCCTCATGCTTGCCGGTCTCTTCGTGTTCATCGCCGCGCACGGTTTCACCACCCTGCGCGGTCCGCGCACGGCCGTGATCGCCAGGATCGGAGAGGGGCCCTACAAGATCCTCTATGCGCTGGTCTCGATCGCGGGCGTCCTGATGATCGGTTACGGCTTTGGCGCCTGGCGGGCGCGCGGACCGGTCGAGCTCTGGTATCCGCCGGTGTGGACGCGCCATATCGCGATGGCTTTGATGCTGTTCGCGAGCATCGCGATGGTCGCGACCTATGCGCCGGGCCGCATCAAGGCCGCGCTCAAGCACCCGATGCTGGTGGCGGTCAAGGCTTGGGCCGTCGCCCATCTCCTCGCCAATGGCGATTTTGCCACCATCGTGCTCGCCGTCGTGGTGCTGGCCTGGGCGGTGTTTGCGCGCATCTCGATGAAGTGGCGCGAGCCGGCGGCGCCGGTGGCGGCCACAGGCTGGATCGGCGATGCGGTCGCGCTCGTCGGCGGCCTCGCGCTCTATGCCTTCCTCGCTTATCTGTTGCATCCCTATGTCATCGGCGTGCCGGTGCTGCCGGCATGAAACCATGACCGACGCCCCCATCCGCCGCACCACCGCGCCCGACATTCGCGCCCGCAAGGGCAGCGAGCCGATCGTCTCGCTCACTTCGTATCACGCGCATACCGCAGGCTTGCTCGATTCCCATGTCGACTTCATCCTGGTCGGCGACTCGCTCGGCATGGTGATGCACGGGCTCGAGACCACCGTGCCGGTCACCCTCGACATGATGATCCTGCAAGGCCGCGCGGTGATGCGCGGCTCGAAGCGGGCGCTCATCGTGGTCGACATGCCGTTCGGCAGCTATGAGGAAAGTTCCGAACAGGCGTTCCGTAATTGCGCGCGCGTGTTGAAGGAGACGCACTGCGGTGCGGTCAAGCTCGAGGGCGGTGTGCGCATGGCCGAGACCATCCGCTTTCTGGTCGAACGCGGCGTGCCGGTCATGGGCCATATCGGGCTGACCCCGCAATCGATCAATGCGCTCGGCTCCTTCCGTGCCCGCGGCCGCGACGAATCCGAATGGGGTCCGTTCCTGGACGATGCGCGCGCGGTCGCCGACGCCGGCGCCTTCGCGCTGGTGATCGAAGCGGTCGCCGAGCCGCTGGCCAGGCGCATCACCGAGGAAGTGGCGATCCCGACCATCGGCATCGGCGCCTCGCCCGCCTGCGACGGCCAGATCCTGGTGCTCGAGGACATGCTCGGCTTGTCGCCGCGGGTGCCGAAATTCGTCAAACGCTACGGCGAGCTCGCGGGCCAGATCGAGGCGGCGGTGAAGGCCTATGCGGCCGAGGTCAGAAGCCGCCAATTCCCGGCCTCGGCGCATGTTTACCAGTTGAAGCGTAAGGGCTGAAAAAACCGCACTTTTGCGGGCGTTTGCCACGATCCGTCCACATCTCTATCGTACGCCGCCCTGCCACCGGGACGAGCCGGTTGGGCGGGCCTTTCAGGAATTTCATGTCCGACATCATCCGCGAAGTCGACGAGGAACTTCGGCGCGAGCGCTTCGAGAAGCTGTGGCAGCACTACGGCGGCTATATCGTCGGCGCCGCCCTCCTGATCGTGCTCGCGGTCGCAGGCTGGCGCGCCTGGGACTGGTACGAGACCCGCGCGGCGGCGAAGTCCGGCGCCCGCTTCGAGGCGGCGCTGCAGTTGCTCAACGAGGGCAAACGGTTCGAGGCGGAGGCGGCCTTCAACGCCATCGCCAAGGAGGGAACGGCGGGTTACCGGCTGCTCGCGCGTTTCCGCGCCGCCGCCGAGGCCGCCAAGACCGACCCGGCCGCCGGCGTCATCGCCTATGAAGCGCTCGCCGCCGACAGCTCGGTCGATCCGGCCCTGCGCGAACTCGCCAAGCTCCATACCGGCCTTATCCTCGTCGACACCGCGCCGGCATCGGAGATCGCCGCCCGCTTGGAACCGCTGACGGCGCCGCAGGCGCCGTTCCGACATTCCGCGCGTGAGGTACTGGGCCTCGCGCACTACCGCGCCGGCGACCGCGCGAAAGCGCAAAAGATCTTCACCGAGATCGCGGCCGATCCGGAAACGCCGGCGGCGATGCGGAAACGGGCGGAGATCATGCGCACGCTGGTCAGCAGCGTGGGCGGCGCGCCCGCCGCATCGGCTCCGGCGACCCAATGAGCGGATCGGGTATGGCCACGCACCACAGCGCCCGTCTTCTCCGGCTCGTTCTGGTCGTGCTGCCGCTCGGCTGCGGACTCGCGGGCTGCGAGTCGTTCAATCCGTTCGCAGAGAAGAAGACCCCGCTGCCGGGCGAGCGCAAACAGATTTTTTCGAGCGGCGTGCCCGGCGTCGAATTCAACGCGCCGCCGCAACAGCCCTCCAATTCGAACGTCCAAATTCAGACCTTGAGTGCGAGCCAAAACCCCGACCGGCCGGTGGCGGAGCCGGGTTCCCCGTCCGCTGCGCAATCCGAACCGTCCGCCGCCAAGCAGCCGGCCGCCAAGGCCGCGTCCAAATCAGCGTCCAAATCAGCGCCCAAGTCCGCGTCCCAATCTGCGCCCAAACCCGCATCCAAGTCCGCGTCCAAGCCCGCTTCGGATGATCCCTGGGCCGACCAGCGCTAAATTGGATCGGACGAATCCTCAGGCATCCCTCACTCCCGTGTCATGCGATGCGCCCGATCATCGCCATCGTCGGCCGCCCCAACGTGGGCAAGTCGACGCTCTTCAATCGTCTGGTCGGCAGGCGCGCGGCGCTGGTCGATGACCGCCCCGGCGTCACCCGCGACCGCCGCGAGGGCGCGGCCCGGCTCGGCGATCTCGAATTCGGAGTGATCGACACCGCGGGTCTGGAGGAGACCGACGCGGCGAGTCTGGTCGGGCGCATGCAGGTCCAGACCGAGGCCGCGATCCGCGCCGCCGACGCGGTGCTGTTTCTGATCGACGCCCGCGCGGGCGTGACCCCCTCCGACCGCGCCTTCGCCGATCTGGTGCGCAAGTCGGGCAAGCCCACGATCATCGTCGCCAACAAGAGCGAGGGCCGGGGCGGCGCGACGGGCGCCTATGAGGCCTACGAACTCGGCCTCGGCGATCCGGTGGCGGTCTCGGCCGAGCACGGCGAGGGCCTCGCCGATCTCTATGTCGCGCTCGCCGGATTGATCCCCGCTGCCGCCGACGCGGCGGAAGCGCGCGGGAAAGATTCAATCCGCGTCGCCGTGGTCGGCCGCCCCAATGCCGGCAAGTCGACGTTGATCAACCGGCTCCTCGGCGAGGAGCGTCTGCTCACCGGCCCCGAGCCCGGCATCACCCGCGACGCCATCGCCGTCGATTTCCGCCGCGGCGACAAGCGCTTCGAACTTTACGATACCGCCGGCCTGCGCCGGCGCGCCAAGATCGAGGACCGGATCGAAAAACTCTCGGTCGCCGATGCGCTGAACGCCATCCGCTTCGCCGAAGTGGTGGTGCTCTTGCTCGACGCCGAAAAGCCGTTCGAGGAGCAGGATCTGAGGATCGCCGATCTGGTGGTGCGCGAGGGCCGCGCGCTGGTGATCGGCATGAACAAGTGCGACCTCGTCGCCGGCCCGGAGCTCGCGCCCAAGCGCCTGCGCGAGCAGGCCGACCACTGGCTGCCGCAGGCCAAGGGCATGCCGATTTTGCCGGTGTCCGGCTTGCGCGGCGAGGGACTGGAGAAATTGCTCGATGCGGTGGTCTTGATCCACGCGGTCTGGAACCGGCGGCTGCCGACGGCGCAGCTCAACCGTTTTCTGCAGGCGGCGGTCGAGGGCAATCCGCCGCCGGCGGTCTCCGGCGGCCGGGTCAAGCTGCGTTATATGACGGAGCCCAAGGCGCGCCCGCCGAGCTTCGTCATCTTCGGCGCCCGCACCGACGCGCTGCCGGAATCCTATGTGCGCTATCTGGTGAACGGCCTGCGCGAGGCCTTCGATCTCCCCGGTGTGCCGATTAGAATCGCGTTTCGCGAGGGCGAAAATCCGTTCGCCGGGAAAAGAAGCCACCGCGGACGCAGCCGGCGTCAGGCCGGCGCACGGAAGCCGAGAAAGCGCCGCAAGGGATAATCGTAGATCATCCCGCTCACCTCGCACGCGGGCAAACAGAGCTTCAGGATATGCTCGGCCGCCTGTTCCGGCGTATCGAGCGTCATCGGGTCCTCGCCCGGCATCGCCTTGGCGCGCATGCGGGTGCGGATCGGGCCGGGATTGAACAGATTCACTTTCACCTGGGTGGTCGCGGTCTCGCTCGCATAGGTGCGCGCGAGCATTTCGAGCGCCGCCTTGGAGACCGCATAGGGCCCCAAATAGGCCGCCGCCTTGTAGGTCCGGCCCGAAGTGATGAACACCGCGCGCCCGGCCTCGGCTTGGCGCAGCAGCGGATCGAGCGAGCGAATGAGCCGCCAATTGGCGGTGATGTTCACCGCGATGACCTCGTCCCAATCCTTCGGCTCCACATGGCCGAGGGGAGAGAGATTGCCGGACACCCCGGCGTTTCCCACGAGCACGTCGAGCCGGCCATAGCGCTCGTGCAGCGCCGCGCCGAGCCGGTCGAGCGCGTCGAAGTCGCGCAAATCGGCGGGCACCAGCGTGGCGCCGCCGCCTTCTTTTTTGATTTCATCGTCCAGTTCCTCGAGCCCGCCCACGGTGCGGGCGATCGCCACCACATGCGCGCC
>JAUSIF010000208.1 GCA_030648135.1 Xanthobacteraceae bacterium | reverse complement strand
AGCTTCCTGAGCCGCACCGAGAAGCCGCGCGCCTGCAACAGCGCACCGAGCGCCGATGCGGCCAGGCCCTTGCCAAGGGAGGAGACCACGCCGCCGGTGATGAAAATGTACCGCGCCATGGGAACCGAGCTTTAGCCCTCCGCAAGCGATTCGACGAGCGAAATCCCGCCGTATCCCTAAAAAACCGAAGGGCCGGAACCCCGACCCCTCTAGATCGCCTCATTGCGACTGCGGCACCTGCGGCCCCGACGGGGCCTTCTGTTTCAGAGCGTCGAGGATATTACCCCCTGGCGCGGGCGCAGGCTCTCCCGGCGCCGACGACGTGGGCTGCGGGCGGATGATCGAGCGCTCCTGCCGGCCCCAACCGGCGATGATCGAGAGAAACAGGCTGGTCAGGAAGAACCCACCGGCCAGGATCGCCGTGGTCTTGGTGAGCACGTTGGAACTACCGCGGGTGGTGAGGAACCCGCCGCCGCCGCCGATGCCGAGGCCGCCGCCTTCGGACTTCTGCAACAGCACCACGCCGATGAGCGCGAGCACCAGCAACAAATGTATGACGATGATGACGGTCAGCATGAACGATTCCGGTGGTGGCCCGGCCTGATGCCGTCGCGGCCAGACGGAGGCTTACACGATCGCTGATGGGGTTTCCACCCGGCCAAATGCCGCTCGGGGCGAATCCCCCGCCAGCCAATTTGAATCCGCCGCGAGCGGCTTGGAGCCGGGCCTTGAATCAATTTCTGAACGACTTGAATCTGATTCAGAACCGTCACGTTTCGAGATAAACCTTTGCAATACTTAAGAATTCAGATGCCTTGAGACTGGCGCCGCCGACCAGCGCGCCGTCGACCTCAGCGGCTTTGAGCAGGCCAGCGGCGTTCCTGGGCGCTACCGAGCCGCCGTAGAGAATGCGGGTCGCGCGCGCTTTCTCGCCAAATCGCCGGGCCAACTCGGCGCGCAGCATCGCGTGCACCTCGATAACATCGGCGGGCGTGGGCGTGAGCCCGCTGCCGATCGCCCACACCGGCTCGTAGGCGAGGACGAGGCCTTGCGGCGTGGCTTGGTCCGGGACCGAGCCCGCGAGCTGGCGGCCGACCACTTCGAGCGTGCGCCCGGCCTCCCGCTCGGCCTTGGTCTCTCCGACACAGACGATGGCAAGTAATCCCGCCCGCAAGGCGGCCTCGGCCTTGGCGCGCACCAGGAGATCGCTCTCGCCGTGACCGGCGCGGCGCTCCGAATGGCCGGCGATCACGGCACTTGCGCCGGCGTCGCGCAGCATTTCGGCCGAGAGATCGCCGGTAAAAGCGCCGGCAGCCTCGAAATGGCAGTCCTGGGCGCCGATCGCGACCTTGCAGCCCTTAGCCCGCTCGGCGAAAGCCGCGATCAAGGTCGCCGGCGGACACACCAAGAGATCGACCCGCGCCGAAAGGGCCGCATCGAAGCCCTCGATGATGCGGGCAAGCTCCGCGATCGAGGTGCTAAGCCCGTTCATCTTCCAATTGCCCGCCAACAGCGGGCGCCGCGCGGCGGCCATGCCCTTCCCCGATCTGGAGCATTTTCCGGCGAAGTGGGAACCGGTTCGCCGTCAGAAAATGACCCATATAAAAATGAATATAGAGCGGTTTCCGGTTCGACTTAATCGGAAACTGCTTTAGACAGCGAGGCCGGTAGCAGACCGGCTGAAGGCGCGCAAACTCGGGACTCCGCCGTTGCGACGCCCTGCAGCGGTCCCTATGATCGCGCGGCTTTTTCGAGTTTTGACCGGACCACGACCATGATGGGGAGTCTTCGAAATTTTGCCGGCGGGTGGATCGCGAAGGCCTTCCTCGCGGTCCTCATCGTTTCATTCGGGATCTGGGGCATCGCCGACGTTTTCCACGGCTTCGGCGAGCGGGATCTGGCGACCATCGGCTCGGTCAAGGTCACGACCGAGGCCTTCCGGCGCATGTACCAGGATCGGCTGCAACAACTGAGCCGCCAGGTCGGACGCGGCATTACCCCGGAGCAGGCGCGGGCCTTGCGCCTCGACCGCCAGATTCTGGGCGAAATCGTCTCCGAGACCGTGCTCGACGACAAGGCGCGCACGCTGCGTCTGGCGCTCGACGACGAGGCCATGGCGCAGCACATCCATGAAATCCCCGCCTTCCGCGGGCCGGACGGCAGGTTCAATCCGCAGCGGTTCGCCGAACTGTTACGCTCGAACGGCCTTACCGAGGCGCGCTTTGTCGACAACGAACGGCGGCTGATGCTGCGACAGCAGATCGGCCGGTCGCTCGGCGGCGATATCGCGGCACCGGCGGTACTGCGCGAGGCGGTGCGCCGCTACGAGAACGAGGAGCGTTCGATCGAATTCGTCGCCCTCGGCCGCAAGGATGCGGGCGCAGTCCCGGCGCCCACGCCGGCGGAGATCGCGACCTTCTTCGAGGAGCGCAAGGCCGCGTTCCGGGCACCCGAATACCGCAAGCTCACGTTCCTCGCGCTCACGCCCGAAATGCTAGCCGCCAAAATCGCGGTTCCCGACGCCGACCTGCGCAAGGCCTACGAGGACCGGCGCGATAAATTCTCCACCCCGGAGCACAGGGAAGTCGAGCAGATGGTGTTCCCGGCCATGGACGAGGCCAAGGCCGCGGCCGAGCGTCTCTCCAAGGGCGTGAAGTTCGAGACCATCGTGGCCGAGCGCGGGCTCAAGGCGGCGGACATCGCGCTGGGTCTGGTGGCCAAGCGCGACATCCTCGACCCGGCGGTGGCCGAAGTCGTATTCGCGCTGCCCCAAGGCAAGATCAGCGAACCGGTGGCGGGACGCTTCGGGGCGGTGCTGGTGCGGGTAAACCGCATCGAACCCGGCCAGGAACGCTCCTTCGCCGAGGTCGCGGACGGCCTGCGCAAGGACCTCACGCTCGACCGGGCCAAGCGTGAAAGCCTGGATCTTCGCGACAAGATCGAAGACGAGCGCGCGAGCGGCTCCACCGTGTCCGAAGTGGCGAAAAAGCTCGAACTGAAAGTGGATCGGATCGAAGCGGTGGACCGCAGCGGCCGCGCCCCGGACGGCAAGCCGGTCGAAAACGTCCCTGCCCTCGAGCAAGTGCTGGCCGGCGCCTTCGCCTCGCAGGTCGGCATCGAGACCGATCTGATCGAGATCCGCGCCTCCGGCAGCATCGTCTGGTACGATGTCACCGGTATCACCCCCTCGCGCGAGCGCACGATCGAGGAAGCGCGCGAGCGCGTCGAGGCGCGTTGGCGCGACGAGGAAACCGCCAAGCGGCTCGAGGCGCGCGCCGAGGCGATCCGTTCCCGCCTCGAGGCCGGCGACCGGATCGAGGCCGCAGCACCTGGACTGCGCGTCGAGAAGCGCGAGCAGCTGAAGCGCGGCCGCGCCGCCGAGGGGATCGACGCCGGTGTGCTCGCGCGCATGTTCGAGACCGCGACGGGCAAGAGCGCGAACGTGGTCGCCGGAGACGGGGTCGGCCGCGTCGTATTCCGGGTGACTTCGGTGAACGTGCCTGCCGCAGCCGGAGCGGATGCCAAGAGTGCCGCCGCGCTTGGCGCCGGTCTGCAGGACGACATGATCGTTCAATACGTGCTCAAGCTCGAGAGCGACCTCGGCGTGCAGGTGAACGAGGCGGCGCTCCGCTCCATCATTGGCGGCGACGCCGGAAACTGAAATGGAGGTCCAGCCCGCGGCGCCGTCGTTTGCGGCGCGCTACGACAAAGGCGAGCCGCAGCTGGTCTGGACCAGCCTGGTCGCCGATCTGGAGACGCCGGTTTCCGCGTTCCAGAAGCTCGCCGGCGGCAGGCCGCACGCGTTCCTGCTCGAATCCGTCGAGGGCGGCGCCGTGCGCGGGCGCTATTCCATCCTCGGTTTCGCGCCGGACGCGATCTGGCGCTGCAACGGCACGAAGGCTGAGATCAACCGCGATCCGGCCGCGCATCCCGAAGATTTCGTCGCCGCTTCCGAGCCGCCGCTGCAGTCGCTGCGCGCTTTTCTCGCCGCCTCGAAGCTCGAAGTGCCGGCCGAGCTGCCGCCCATGGCCGCCGGCGTGTTCGGCTATCTCGGCTACGAGACCGTGCGGCTGATGGAGAAGCTCGCCGCGCCCAAGCCCGATCCGATCGGCATGCCCGACGCCGTGCTGGTGCGGCCGACCATCGTGGTGGTGTTCGATGCGGTGAAGGACGTGATTACGGTGGTGACGCCGGTGCGCCCGGCCAAGGATGTGCCGGCGGCCATCGCTCTGACGGCGGCGTGCGAGCGCATCGAGCGTGTGGTGCGCGATCTCGACGCGCCGCTGCAGAAGGCAGCCCCGCAGGCGAAGGCGGAAACGGGCCCGCTCGCGCCCCGCTCCAACACGCCCGCCCAGCACTATGAGGCGATGGTGCGCCGCGCCAAGGAATATATCTTCGCCGGCGACGTCTTCCAGGTGGTGCTGTCGCAACGCTTCGAGGCGCCGTTCGCACTCCCGGCCTTCGCGCTTTATCGCGCGCTGCGCCGGGTGAATCCGGCGCCGTTTCTTTATTTCCTCGATTTCGGCGGCTTCGCCGTCGCCGGCTCGAGCCCGGAGATTCTGGTGCGCGTGCGCGACGGCAAGGTCATTGTCCGCCCGATCGCCGGCACCAAGCCGCGGGGTGCCACGCCCGCCGAGGACCGCGCGTTGGCCGACGAATTGCTCGCCGATCCCAAGGAGCGCGCCGAGCATCTGATGTTGCTCGATCTCGGGCGCAACGATGCCGGCCGCGTATCCAAGATCGCCACCGTCAAGGTGACCGAGCAATTCTTCATCGAGCGCTACAGCCACGTGATGCACATCGTCTCCAATGTCGAAGGCGAGCTCGATCCCAAGTATGACGCGCTCGATGCGCTGATCGCGGGCTTTCCTGCCGGCACCGTCTCGGGCGCGCCCAAGGTGCGGGCGATGCAGATCATCGACGAACTGGAGCGCGACGCCCGCGGGCTCTATGCCGGCGCGGTCGGCTATTTCGCCGCCGACGGCTCCATGGACACCTGCATCGTGCTGCGCACGGCGATCGTGAAGGCGGGCCGGATGTACGTGCAGGCCGGCGCCGGCATCGTCGCCGATTCCGATCCGGCGTCGGAGCAGAAGGAATGCGAGAACAAGGCGAAGGCGCTGTTTCGCGCCGCCGAGGAGGCGGTGCGGTTTGCCAGCGCGCGGGCGCATTAGCCGCTTGCGGTTAGGCCGCGCGATTGCATTCAGGTCATGGCGGCCCTAGGTTACATGTAACCAAACCGGAGCCTTCCATGTCGCGCACGTCCAGGCCCAAGGCGAAGGCCAAGTCGCGTCCCAAGTCCTCGCGTCCCAAGTCCTCGCGCGACAAGGTCCGTGCCCATCGCGCGCGCAAGCGCCGCCAGGGCTACCGGCTCGTACAAATGTGGCTGCCCGACCAGCGTTCCCCCGCCTTTCGCAGGGAGGCCCTGCGTCAATCCCGCCTGATCGACGCCGCAAAGGGCGAAAAGGAAGCGTTGGGTTTCATCGCGGCGGCCACGGATTGGTCCGAGCGTTGAGACGCGGCGATCTCGTCACCGTCGCCGCCCGCCTCGCTTATGCGGGCAAGCCCCGTCCAGCGGTGATCGTTCAATCGGATGCATTTCCGATCGCCTCGGTCACGCTTTGCCTGATCACCGCGGAGCGCATTGAACCCTCGGACTTGCGTATCCCACTCGAGCCCGACGACATCAACAATCTCAATCGAACCTCCTGGATCATGATCGACAAGATGCTCACGGTTCCGCGCCACCAGATCGGAAGAGTATTCGGGCGGCTGCGAGCCAATGAAATATCGCATCTCGATCGGGGGCTTGCGGTTTTTCTCGATTTTGGCGGCGTTTGATTGGCCCCCGCTTGACGGCCACGCACGCCGGGTGGCACGCAGTTGACTGGAGTTTGTACAAATGCCGAACGTAGTCCTCATCGACAATTACGACAGCTTCACCTGGAACCTGGTGCACGCCCTGGGCGCGCT
>JAUSIF010000202.1 GCA_030648135.1 Xanthobacteraceae bacterium | reverse complement strand
CTTTGCTGCCACCGGTGGACGGGGCGGGTTGCTCGGTAGACTTCTTCTTTTTGGTGTCCTTTTTCTTTTCCTTCTCCACCCCCTGCGTGAGGATGAAGGAATTCGAGACCTCGACAAGCCCTGCCGGTACCGCCCTGGCTGGCCCCAATGCAAACAAGGCGACCACGAACGCAGCAATCACGATCAGGCGCATAACTATCCTCCCTCATTGGTTTGACGCCGTGAGCGGTTAGGATAGATGAGTTAATCCCTGCTGCAAGCGGGATCGTCATGGTCATCCTGAACAAGATTTACACGCGCACCGGCGACGACGGCACCACTGCCCTGGCTTCGGGCGAACGGCGCCCCAAGCACGATTTGCGCGTCGCCGCCTATGGCACCGTCGATGAAACCAATGCCGCAATCGGCATCGCCCGGCTCCACCTCGGCACCGAGGCGGAGGTCGATCTCATCCTAGCGCGGGTCCAGAACGATCTATTTGATCTTGGCGCCGATCTCGCCGTCCCGAAGAAGGCCGAAAAGCCGGGCCAGGAGAGATTGCGCATCGTCGACGCCCAGGTCGCGCGGCTCGAAACCGACATCGACAAGCTCAATGCCGCGCTCGCGCCTCTCACATCCTTCGTGCTGCCGGGCGGCGAGCCGGCTGCAGCTCATCTCCATCTTGCCCGCACCGTTTGCCGGCGCGCCGAACGACTCGTAGTCGAACTCGCCTCGCGCAAGGGCGAGGGCGTGGGTGCGCCGGCGATCCGCTATCTCAACCGGCTCTCCGATCTCCTGTTCGTCGCCGCCCGCTATGTCAACGGCCGCGGCGCGCGCGATGTATTATGGGTGCCCGGAGCAAATCGTTAGGCACACCCAAACACGGCCATGGTCATCCCGATCTACGACGACAACCCGCTCGTGTTCAAAACGCGGCCCTATGTGACCTGGCTGTTGATTTTCGCGAATGTGGCCATCTTCATTTTTCTGCAGACGGAAGCCCTGTCCGATGCGCAACAGTCGTTCGCGCGCGCTTTGACCTTCAAGCCGAGCCATGTTGGCCACGGCACCACCATGACGACAGGTCAAACCTGGATTCCTTGGGAGCTCACGCTCGTCACCTACATGTTTCTGCACGCCAACTGGTTCCACCTCATCGGCAACATGCTGTTCCTGTGGGTGTTCGGCGACGACGTCGAGGATACATTCGGCCGGATCCGCTACCTCGCCTTCTATATTCTGTGCGGGGTCGCGGGCGGGCTCGCGCATTATTTCTCCGCTCCCAATTCGCAGCTGCCGCTGATCGGTGCATCGGGAGCGATCGCGGGCATCGTCGCGGCTTATCTCATGGTACGTCCATGCACCAAGGTTTGGGTGCTTGTCCTGATGAGCTTTCCGATTCGGCTGCCTGCCTATTTGGTGCTCGGCTCCTGGGTGCTGCTGCAGATCTGGCACGTCATGTTCCCGAGTGATGGCCATACATCGTGGTGGACGCATATCGGAGGTCTCGCGGCCGGCGCGATGCTCGTGATCGTGATGCGCAAGCCCGGCGTGAAACTCTTCGAATGTTATCAGACCGCGGCCGAGCGCAAGTTGCCGCCGACAAAGCCGGGGGTAGTGCGCGTTGACACGCCCTAGGTCGAGCCATAGTTTCCGCCACTCGCCGGCGGGGAGAAATTGCGCATGAAGGTGCTCGTGCCCGTCAAGCGTGTCGTCGACTTCAACGTGAAGGTGCGGGTGAAGCCGGACGGCTCCGGCGTCGAACTCGCCAACGTCAAAATGTCGATGAATCCCTTCGACGAGATCGCGATCGAGGAAGCGATCCGGCTGAAGGAAGCGGGCAAGGCGAGCGAGATCGTGTGCGTTTCAATCGGCCCCGCTGCCGCGTCCGAAACCATCCGCACCGGGCTCGCCATGGGCGCCGACCACGGCATCCTGGTGAAGCATGAAGGCGCGATCGAGCCGCTCGCCGTCGCCAAAATCCTGAAGGCGATCGCCGCGGCGGAAAAACCCGGCCTCGTCATTCTTGGCAAGCAGGCGATCGACGACGATTGCAACCAGACCGGTCAGATGCTGGCAGCACTCCTCGGCTGGCCACAGGGCACCTTCGCCTCCAAGCTCGTGATCGAAGGCGACCATGTGCTGGTCACCCGCGAGATCGATGGTGGGTCGCAGACCGTGCAGCTGAAAATGCCGGCAGTGATTACCACCGATCTGCGCCTCAACGAGCCGCGCTATGCCTCGCTCCCGAACATCATGAAGGCGAAGAAGAAGCCGATCGACGAGAAGACTCCCGGAGAACTGGGAGTCGATGTTGCTCCACGGCTGAAGCTGCTCAAGACCTCGGAGCCCTCCAGCCGCAAGGCGGGCCGCAAGGTCGGCTCGGTCACGGAACTCGTCGATAAGCTTCGCAACGAGGCGGGAGTCCTGTGATGGCGACCCTTCTTGTCGCCGAGCACGAAGACAACACCCTCAACGGTGCGACCGCGAAGGCTTTGACCGCAGCCAAGGCGCTCAAGGCCGAGGTGCATGTGCTAGTCGCAGGCTCCGGTTGCCGTCCGGCGGCGGAAGCGGCGGCAAAGCTCGAAGGCGTCGCCAAGGTCCTGATCGCCGACGATCCGCGCTATGCGCATCGGCTCGCCGAGCCGGTGGCGGCGTTGATCGTCGCTCTGGCCGGCTCCCACGACGCGATCCTCGCTGCCGCCACCACCTCCGGCAAGAACTACATGCCGCGCGTCGCGGCATTGCTCGACGTCATGCAAGTTTCCGAGATCATCAAGGTCGTCTCGCCCGACACCTTCGAGCGGCCAACCTATGCCGGCAACGCCATCGAGACCGTGCAGACGACCGACAAGAAGAAGGTGATCACGGTGCGCACCGCCTCCTTCCAGGCCTCGGCTACTGGCGGCAATGCGCCGATCGAATCCGTCGCGGCGGCGGTTGACCCCGGCCTATCGAGCTTCGTCTCCGAGGAGTTGTCGAAGTCCGACCGGCCCGAGCTGACGGCGGCGCGTGTCATCATCTCGGGCGGCCGCGCGCTCGCGAGCAAGGAGAATTTCGCGAAATATATCGAGCCTGTCGCCGACAAACTCGGCGCCGCCATCGGCGCATCGCGCGCCGCGGTCGATGCCGGCTATGCACCAAACGACTGGCAGGTAGGCCAGACCGGCAAGGTAGTGGCACCTGAACTTTATCTCGCCGTGGGCATTTCCGGCGCGATCCAGCATCTCGCCGGCATGAAGGATTCGAAAGTGATCGTCGCCATCAACAAGGACGAGGAGGCACCGATCTTCCAGGTCGCCGATTACGGGCTCGTCGGCGATCTCTTCCAGGTGCTGCCCGAGCTCGAGAAGGAGCTCGGCAAGACCAACCGCTGAAGGAAGTTGCGAGAGGGGAATGGCGCGGGAAACTGGTTCGTCGTAGAAAGCTTTTGGCGTACAGGGGCTCGGGATCAAGCTCATGGCAGGCAAAATCAAAAATCTGGGCATCATCGGAGCCGGACAGATGGGCAGCGGCATCGCCCATGTCTGCGCACTCGCGGGCTACGATGTCGCCCTCTACGACATGGACGTGGAGCGCATCAAGGCAGCTCTCGCCACCATCAACGGCAATATGGCCCGGCAGATCAGCAAGGGACTAATCACCGAGGATGCGCGCAAGGCGGCGCTCGCAAAGATCGCTCCGGCCGAGCGTCTCGATGCGCTCGGGAACTGCGATCTGGTCATCGAGTCCGCAACCGAAAAGGAAGAAGTGAAGCGAAAGATTTTCTCCGAACTCTGCCCGCTGCTGAAGCCCGAAGCGGTGATCGCGACCAATACCTCCTCGATCTCGATCACGCGGCTCGCGTCCTCGACCGACCGGCCCGAGCGTTTCATCGGCATCCATTTCATGAACCCGGTGCCACTGATGGAGCTGGTGGAGCTCGTGCGCGGCATCGCGACCGGTAACGAGACGTTTGAGCTGGCCAAGGACTTCGTGAAGAAGCTCGGCAAGACCTATGCGGTCGCCGAGGATTTCCCCGCCTTTATAGTCAACCGGATCCTGCTGCCGATGATCAACGAGGCGATCTATACGCTCTATGAGGGCGTGGGCTCCGTGGAAGGGATCGACACCTCCATGCGGCTCGGCGCCCATCACCCGATGGGGCCGCTCGAACTCGCCGACTTCATCGGCCTGGATACCTGCCTTTCCGTCATGCAAGTGCTGTACGAGGGCTTGGCCGACTCCAAGTACCGCCCCTGCCCGCTGTTGGTGAAATATGTCGAGGCCGGTTGGCTCGGCCGTAAGACCAGCCGCGGTTTCTACGACTATCGCGGCGCGAAGCCGGTGCCGACGCGGTAGCCTCCGGCACCACCCATACAAAGTTCGGCATTGAGCGCACGAAACATTAATCCGAGCGGGCGATCCTGTGCGCTCGTTCGGAGGTGTAGGTCATGGACCCCGCCGCGCTTGCCGCCGGTCTGATCGCCGCCCGCATGGGGCAAGCTCAGCTTGCGGTCGCGACGCGCCTCGCCCGTCAGCCGGATTCCATGGACCCGGCCGCGGTCGTCAAGCTGATCGCAGCGGCGAATTGTAATGCCGATGCGCTCGCCGCCGCCGTACGGCCGGGCGTCGGCGAAGTCATAGACCTTATCGCCTGAACCGATTCATCCGCCGATCGCCGCGCGCACGAGCGCGAGCGCATCCTCGCTCCCCCATTCGGCGGGTCCGGCGATCACGCCGAGCTCGCAGCCTTGCGGATCGACGATGAGCGAAGTGGGAAGGCCGACGGCGCGGCCGACGCGCTTCAGTTCCTGAAATACGCCGGTGCTCGGATCCTCGAAATAACGGAGACTGTTGACGCCGACCTCGGCCAGGAACCGGCGCGGCTTTTCGGGATCGCGGGTGTCGAGATTGATGGCTACGACCGTGAAATTGCGCCCGCCGAGCGCGCGTTCGAGGGCATCGAGCGCGGGCATCTCCTTGCGGCAGGGCACGCACCAGGTCGCCCAAAGATTCAATAGCACGGTGCGCCCGCGGAAGTCGGCAAGCCGCACGGATTTGCCTTCGCCGTCGCGGAAGACGAGATCGGGCACACGGCGCGGAGTAGCCGCAAGCGCGAGCGCGGCAACCTCTCCGCGGGCGAGCGAGGTGAGACGCCTGCCTGCCTCGACCGCCCCGCCACAGGCCGGATCGGTCTCCGCCGATGTTCCATTGCGTATCAGGCCGCCGATCCCGTATACCGCCGCCAGCCCGGCGACCGCGCCGAGCAGCGCGGCCGCGAGCATCAGCCGCAGCATCTGCGCCCGACCGGAGGGCTTAAGCGAAACGTCGGGAGGCTGCACGGTCATTTGTCGTCGGTCCTCCGAAGGATGGAAGCCATGAGCAAGCGGATGTGGGGCGGCCGGTTTAGCCAAGAGCCGGACGCGATCCTCGAGGAAATCAATGCCTCGATCGATTTCGATCGGCACCTCTATGCTCAGGACATCGCGGCCTCCAAGGCCCATGCCTCCATGCTCGCCAAGCAAGGCATCATCGGGGCGGAGGATGCGAAGAAAATCACGCAGGGTCTAGACACGATCCTGGCAGAGATCGAGCGCGGTGAATTAAAATTCTCGCGCGCGCTCGAGGACATCCATACTCATATCGAGGCCCGGCTGGCCGAGCTGATCGGCCCTGCGGCCGGCCGGCTCCACACGGCGCGTTCTCGCAACGACCAGGTCGCGACTGACCTGCGGCTTTATGTCCGCGATGCGATCGATCGGCTGGACCAAGCTGTTGCCGACCTGCAGCTCGCGCTCGCCGAGAAGGCGCTCGCCCATGCCGGCACCGTGATGCCGGGCTTCACCCATTTGCAGCCGGCGCAACCCGTCACCTTCGGCCATCACCTGCTCGCCTATGTCGAGATGCTCGCGCGTGATCGCGGCCGGCTGAATGATGCCCGCAAACGTCTCAATGAATGTCCGCTCGGCGCGGCCGCGCTCGCCGGTACCTCGTTTCCGATCGACCGCGAGGCCACGGCGGAAGTGCTCGGCTTCGACCGCCCGGCGGCCAATTCGCTCGATGCCGTCTCCGATCGCGACTTCGTGGTCGAGGCGCTGGCCGCGGCTTCGATCTCAGCGATGCACCTCTCGCGCTTCGCCGAGGAGATCGTGATCTGGACTTCACCGGCCTTCGGTTACGTCCGGCTGTCGGATCGCTTCACCACCGGCTCCTCGATCATGCCGCAGAAGCGCAATCCGGACGCGGCCGAGCTCGTGCGCGCCAAGACCGGCCGCATCGTCGGTGCGCTCGTGCAGATCATCGTCGTGATGAAGGGCCTGCCGCTCGCCTACGCCAAGGACCTGCAAGAAGACAAGGAGGCGACCTTCGACGCGCTCTCGACTCTTGCGCTCATCGTCACCGCCACTGCCGGCATGGTCCGCGACCTCGAAGCCGACGAGAAGCGCATGAAGGCCGCCGCCGGAGAGGGTTATGCAACCGCGACCGATCTCGCCGATTGGCTGGTGCAGCGGCTCGGCTTGCCCTTCCGCGAGGCGCACCGGATCACCGGCCAAATCGTCGCCCGTGCCACCGCAGCGCGTCTTCCACTCCACCGCTTACCGCTTTCAGAGTTGCAAGCGATCGAGCCGCGTCTGACCGAGGAGATTTTCTCGGTGCTTTCGGTCGCCCGCTCGGTCAAAAGTCGGACAAGTTTCGGGGGTACAGCACCGGCCAATGTGCGTGTTCAGGCCCGCAAATGGTTGAAAAAGCTTGCTAAAGAACACAAAGACGGGTGAGGCGCTTCACCCTCGCCTCCCCGTGCATTTCGGCTATAGTGCGCCCGATTTCTGGAGATTTGCCGTGATCGAGTCCTCCCGTCCGCGCTTGCGCCGTTTCGCCAATTTGGGCGGGCTCGCCGTTGCGCTTGCGCTCTGCGGCTGTGGAATCAAGGGTCCCCTTGAGGCACCGCCAAGCGCAACTCTCGCGTCCTCTCCGCCGAGCGCAACCCTCGCCTCCTCATCGCCGAGTGCAACTCCCGCGGCCTCCAAGAGCAAGGACGCGAAA
>JAUSIF010000073.1 GCA_030648135.1 Xanthobacteraceae bacterium | reverse complement strand
ACAACACCCGAAGGCGCCGGCACCGCCGTGATCGTCAACGAGTTCGGCGAGATCGGCATCGATGACGCGCTCCTGCGCGCGAGCGCCGATGAAACCGTGCTGATCGGCAACGGCTGCCTCTGCTGCAACATGCGCTCCGATCTTCAGCTCGCGCTTGCCCGCCTCTTCGCCGAGCGCGAGCGCGGGCTCATTCCGCAGTTCGGCCGCGTGCTCATCGAAACCAGCGGGCTCGCCGATCCGGCGCCGATCCTCTCGACCTTCGCCACCGACCGCGCGCTCGGGCGCGAGTTTCACCTGGAAGCGGTCGTGGCCGTGGTCGATGCGGCGACAGGCAGCTCAACGCTCGAATGGTCGGCGGAGGCGAGGAAGCAGGTGATTTTCGCCGATCGTCTGGTGCTCACGAAAACCGATCTCGCCGGCCGGATGCCGGTCGAGCAATTGACCGGGCGTCTCAGCGCGCTCAATCCGCGCGCCGAAATCGATGTCGCGATCCATGGCCACCTCGATCCGCGCCGCCTGCTCGATGCGGGTGAGGGCCGGGCCGCGATTTTTCTCGCCGAGGCCGCCCATAGCGACGGCATCGCGAGCTTCGTGCTCACCGAAAGCGCGCCTTTAGAGTGGCGCCCGTTCGCCTTGGCGATGGAAGCGCTCGTCGCCTTGCGCGGGCCGGATCTTTTGCGGGTGAAGGGATGGCTCCATGTCGCCGGCTGCCGCGGGCCGGTGCTGGTGCAGTTCGTCCAGCATCTCGCCCACCCGCCGGTCGAACTCGCGGCCTGGCCCGGCCAAGACCGCGCGAGCCGGCTGGTGTTCATCACGCGCAACCTGCCGAAGCATCGGGTGCGCGAACTGTTCGCCGCCGTCCGCGCCCTCGGAATGGAAAAAGATTGACGACTCACCGCGTCGGCTGGATGAGTGTCGCCGGTGCCGATTTCGGGCACCAGGTTAAAAGGGGGAACGTCCATGAAATATATCCTATCCGCGGCTTTCGGCTTGATGCTGGCCGCGCTCGCCGGCAGCGCCGGCGCCATCATGCCCGCTCCGGGCATCCAGCAGGCCGCCGACGAGCTTACGGCGATCGAGACGGTGGCCCGCAAGGGCGGCAGCTACAAGTTCTGCGCGCTGTGCCCGGCGCCGATCTGGGCCGGGCGCGTGGCCTGCTCGGCCAGCGGCAAGAATCGCGAAGCGGCGCGGGACGTCTGCAAGGCCAAGCATCCGCTCTGCGTCATCCGCGACCTCGACAAGAAGAATCCCTGCTGATCTATCTGAGCGCGTGATCGTTCAGGCCTGATCGGTAGCGGCTTGATTCCACACGGCCCGCGGCGCTTTCCTTCGGGAAGGCGCTGCGGGCCGCAGTGTTGATGATGGGTGCGGTCATTGGGCTGCTTGCGGACTTGTGGCGAGAGGCGGCATGATCGGGTGACCGGGCCGACTGCGGCCCGGTGCGAAACCACGAAAATCCGCTATATAAGGGCAGCAAAGAGTGAGGGGAGGAGCGTTCATGTCGCAATGGATCAGGTTCGAGAAGGGCGGCAAGGCGGGCTTCGGCACGCTCGATGGCGAGACCATCACGGTCCATACCGGCGACCTATTTTCGGGCGCCAAGGCCACGGCCGAGAAGCTGAAGCTCGCCGAGGTGAAGCTGCTGACGCCGTGCGATCCGTCGAAGATGATCTGTTTATGGAACAACTTCCACCAGCTCGCCGAGAAGAACAAATTCCAGGAGCCCAGCGAGCCGCTGTATTTCCTGAAGGCGCCCAACGCCTATCATCCGCACGGCCAGCCAATCGAGCGGCCGAAGACCTATTCCGGCCGCATCGTTTATGAAGGCGAGCTCGGCGTCGTCATCGGCAAGAAATGCTTCAATGTGAGCGAGGCCGAGGCCAAGAACTATATCTTCGGTTACACCTGCGTGAACGACGTGACCGCCGTCGATCTGATGAAGAAATTTCCCACCTTCGATCAGTGGACGCGCGCGAAAAGCTTCGACACCTTCGGCGTGTTCGGCCCGGTGATCGCGACCGGCGTCGATCCGGCCAAGCTCGTGATCCGCACCGTGCTGAACGGCAAGGAAGTGCAAAATTATCCGGTCGCCGACATGTTCTTCCCGCCCTACAAGCTGGTGGCGGCCGTCTCCAAGGATATGACGCTGTTACCGGGCGACATCATCGCCTGCGGCACTTCGCTCGGCGCCGGCGTGATGGACAAGGCGAGCAACACCGTCGAGATCGTGATCGACGGCGTGGGCAAGCTCGTGAACAAGTTCGATCAGGTGCTGCCGAGCCCCTATCTCCTGGGCGCGCCGCCGAAGCCGCGCAAGATTTGCGTGGTCGGCGCCGGCGCCATCGGCGGGCTGATGGCGGCGAAGTTCGCGCTGGCGGGCGAGGACGTGACCGTGATCGATCAGGGCCCGCATCTCGCCGCCATTCAAAAGAACGGCCTCAAGCTCGAGTGGCACGACGGCAAGGTGGAGACCGCCAAGGTCAAGGCGGTGGACAAGGTCGCCGACGCCGGCAAGCAGGATTTGGTGGTGCTGGCGGTCAAGGCGCATTACCTCGATCAGGTGGTGCGCGACATCGATCACCTGCTCGGGCCCGACACCATCGTGCTGACGGTGCAGAACGGGCTGCCGTGGTGGTATTTCCAGAAGCTCGGCGGCAAATACGACAATCAAAAACTCATGAGCCTCGATCCCACCGGCATTCTCACCAAGAAGATCGATCCCTCCCGCCTGATCGGCTGCGTGGTCTATCCGGCCGCGGGCGTGACCGCGCCCGGCGTCATCCACCACGTCGAGGGCGACCGCTTTCCGGTGGGCGAGCTCGACGGCAAGGTGACCGAACGGGCGAAGTCGGTCCATGATCTGTTCGTGAAGGCGGGGCTGAAGTCGCGCGTCTTGCCCGACATCCGCTCGGAAATCTGGCTCAAGGCCTGGGGCAATCTTTCCTTCAATCCGATTTCCGCGCTCACCCACGCGACGCTCGTCGACATCTGCCAGTTCGCCGAGACCCGCGAGTTGGCCGCCAACATGATGAAGGAGGCGCAGGAGATCGCGAGTAAGCTCGGCGTCACCTTCCGCGTCAGCATCGAGAAGCGCATCGAGGGGGCGGAATCCGTCGGCGCCCACAAGACCTCCATGCTGCAGGACGTGGAGGCCGGCCGCTCGCTTGAGACCGAGGCGCTGATCGGCTCGATTTTGGAGATGGCGAAGCTCACCAATACGCCCGCGCCCGCGATCGAGTCGGTTTATGCGCTGGTGAAGCTCCTCAACAAGGTGATGCTCACCGAAGGCGGCGGCGTGAAGGTGGCGAAGGAGAAGCAGAAGGCGGCGTAGCAACAGGCGACGGCGGGCGGAGCGAACTTTTTTGCTTCCCCTCTGCAAAGGGGAGAGTGGCCGCGCTCGCAGTAAGGGGGGCTGTGGGCAAGCGTCTCACGTACCGTCAACCTCACTAAGCAGGTTTACAGATTTAAGGCAAAACGTTT
>JAUSIF010000195.1 GCA_030648135.1 Xanthobacteraceae bacterium | reverse complement strand
CGGACCGCTGGTATGTTCAGCGGGAGCGAGTCAATACCCGCGGACTTTTTCGCGCCGGCCGCCGAAGACCAGTCGGGGGCATACCTGCGCTCGGCGATGGGGCCGACCGCGAGCCAGGTTCCGGGAATGCCCGTCGCTTCTGCTCTGCCGGGCGGAATGCTCGGCTCGGGCTACGATCGCGTCACGGGAGTACCGTACGACATAGCGACGGGCATGGCGACGGGTAGCGCAGTCCCTGCCCAGTTCGACGGGACTCTGGAATCGCTGCTCGGCGTAACCGCTCCGGCCGATGCGCAGCCGTCGCCGGAGAGGCAGCAACCCAAGGCGAAGGAACCCTCGCTGCTGGACACCGCCGGGAAAGCCTTGAAGATCGGCAGCATGCTCTCCGAGATGAATGCGGGGCAAAACGTCCCTGCGGACGCCCCGCAGCGCGCCGAAGGCCAGAGCGACGCAGATTACTCAGCGTTGCTCGCAAACTACATCCAAGTCGACGCGCAGGCGCTCGCCGACATGGGCCTCGCGCCCGGCACGCCGGAGTACTACGATTACCTGATGTCGCAGCTCGACGCGACGGTCGAGAACATGACCCAAGGGCTCGATGTCAATGCGGCCGATCTCGAGCAGCAGTTGCGCGGCAAGACGCAGGCTGAACTTCTCGCCCTGCAGCGCGCGCTCTACGTGCGCGGCCAGCTCGGTCAGCTCATGGGCTCGGGCACGTACACCGATCCCTTCACCGGCCAGGCAGAGGACGTCATCACCAATGGGCAGCTCGTGAACCCGGGCGTGGCGGCCTACCATCGGGGCCTTGGCCGCACGATCGGGGACTTCGCGCAGCGCGCGCCGGTCGAGCGCAACCAGGCGATCGGCGACTTCCTTGGGCGGGACGCGGACATCTACGGGATGCAGGCCCGGGCCGATGCGCGCGCCGAGCAGGAAGCGCGGGCGCAGGCTGTCATGGAGGATATGAAGCGGCGCCGCGGCATGTTCAATGACTTTTCGAGCGGAATGGCGGGCGATCCGCAGCTCGATGCGATTTTCGGGGCGAACTACGATCAGGACGCGGCACTTCGCGCGATCTTCGGGCAGTAAAAGGAAAACATCATGGCAACCTACGACGAGTTCTGGGGAAAGGCCGGCTCCGGCATGCTTGACCTTGGGGTCGGGCTCTACAACAAGAACGCTGCGCAGAAGGCGGCCGCGCAGCGCCTCGCACTCGCGCAGGGCCCGCTGTACCAGCAGGCGATGGGCGGGGCGGGCGCGACGCTCGGGGAAGCCGGCGGCTTCAATCCGGACGCCCTCGCCGCGAACCGCTTCAACGCGGGGGAGGCGCTGCTCAAGCCCGGACAGGATGCGCAGATGGCTGACCTGCAGCGCATGCTCTACGCGAAGGGCATGCTCGGCTCTGCGACCTATCAGGGCGTCACCCCCGGCGGCCCCCCGATGAACCCGCAGATGGCGGCCTTCTTCAATGCGCAGAACGCCGATCGCGCGAAGCGCGCGCAGGCTTCGCTCGGCGAGGGCCAGGACTACGCCAACAACCTCGTGAACCGCGCGGGCGGCCTGCAGCGGATCGCCAGCGGTACGCAGGGCACAGGGATCACCGCGCAGAATACGCAGCCCTCGGGCGCAGCCGGCAATGCCCAACTGTGGCAAGGCGTCGCCGGCATGTTCGCGAAGAACCCCGGCATGCTCAAGGACATCTGGAACTGGGGCTCCGGCCTATTCAGCGGCGGCGGGGGCGGTGGCGGGATGGACTGGTTCGGCGGCGGCGGGGATTTCGGCGACGCCGGCGGCACCTGGACTTAAAGGACGATCACAATGGCGGTCAATAGAGGCATGCTCTCCGGGCTCTTCGCCCCGCAAGGGGTAGACCCGGAGCAGGCGGCGGAAGAGAAGCGCCTGATGGAACTCGGCCGGATGAATCCGTTCGAGGCCGATGCGTATACCGCCTACAGCGGCGGCGCGCAAGCCGGGCGGGGACTCGGCAAAATCGCCGCCGGGCTGACGGGCCGCGACGTTCGCCCGCCGGTGCAGAAGCGCTCCGACGCGATCGAAGCCGCAAAGGCGCAGGTCGCGCAGATGGGGTTCGACCCGGAAGACCCGAAATCGGTCGACGCCTTCTACAAGCAGGTCATCCAGATCCTGCAGAAGCAGGGGCTCGCCGGCGAGGCGCTCGATGTCGCGCGCGAGTGGCACACGCAAAAGACCGCGGACGAGAAGGGCCGGCTCGAGGGCGAGAAGCTCAAAGCCACCGCGGCGAAGGATGTCGCGAGGAACGCCCAAGCGGAAGAGCGCAACAAGGTGCTCAAAGCAAACGGCGCGCCCGAGCTGGCGAAGATGATCGACATCGTGGAGGGGTTCGACCCGATCACGCAAGCGCCGCAGCGCAAGATGCGTTTGGACGCGCTCAACGCGATGATGGAGGCCAAGAAGAAGGGCATTGTGTTCGAAGACCTCGGCGATCGCATCATTGTGCGCGATCGCGGCACCGGCACGCAGATCGGCACGCCGGATGAAAAGGGCGCCGCGCCGATGAACGAGAAGGACGCGGCGAAGGAAGCCGGCAAGACTGCCGCGCAGGCGACCGCGTATCGCAACGCGATGAGCGCCCTGCAGAGCACCTACAACGCGGCGGTGCGCCTATACAATCATTCGGGCATCGGCGGCATCACCGGGCGTCTCGGACGCCTCGTGGGCGAACCGGGCGTCGCGGGGCAGACCGCGACCACGGCGGCAAGCGCCGATTCGCGCGCCGCGCTCGCGCTGTGGAAACAGATCGCGGGCACGACGTTCCTCGAGGGCCTGAACCAGTTGAAGGCCGCATCCCCCGTTGGCTCGACAGGCTTGGGCCAGGTGTCCAACATCGAGGGCGAGAAGGTGCAAAGCGCGGCGGCAGCGCTCTCGCGCGAGCAGGACGCGCCGGACTTCCGCCTGAATCTCAAGGTCTACCTCGGCAAGCTCGCGGGGGCCGCCCAGGCGCTCGCGGCGGCCGCTCCGACCGACAAGGTCGACCCGATCCCCTTGCGCGAGATGCCCCTGACCGAGCCGATCAGGTCCGCCCGTGGGCGTCCGGCAGCGGCCGCTCCGGCTGCGGCGCCCGCTGCGCCCGGCAGTGGTGAGCGCTGGGAGCGCGTGAACGGCAAACTCCAGAAGGTGCAGTAATGGCTGGCGAGCGGGTAGTCAACTTCGAGGGTGCGCAGCATACCTTTCCGGCTGACGCGACGGACGCCGAAATCGCCGCCGCGCTCGACCAGAGACAGCCGGCTGCGCCCGCCAGCGCCGCTTCGCAGTCGGACGTGCGCTGGTCCGAGCCCGCCCCGCAGAGTCCGATGGCCGCGTTCAACACGAAAGCGCAGGGCTTCGGAGAGGTGATGCAGCGCTTCACAGCGAAGACGGGCGGCGTGCTCAAGCCCGGCCAGAACGTCCGTCAGGCGGCCGCGGAGTGGTCCGGCACGCCCGATCCCGAGTCCGAGCGGGCGCTGGCGGAGATCGAGGAAGTCGCGCAAGGCGGCGACCTCCAGTACGGCAACAGCGTTGGGTACGGCGCGTCGAAACTGCTTGCCTCAGTGGGCGGCTTCGCGGCGGCCGGCCCCGCTGGCGCAACCGCTGCGGAGTCGCTCGTCCGGTATGTCGCACTCGCCAAGGGCCTCGAAAAAGCTCTCGACGCCGGCGCGATCAACTACGATCGCGCGGCTGAGATCATGGCGAAAGAAATGACTTCCGGCCTGAAGGAAGACGCGGCCTGGAACTTCGCCGTGCCCCTGCTCGGCCAAGTCCTGAAACACCTGCCCGGGGCGCGCAACCTCGTTGCGAAGGTCGCGGCGAAGCTGAAACCCGGCGCCGCGCCGAACGCGGACCTTGCCGAGCAGAGCGCGGCGAAGGTTGCCGCCCGCGCCGACGACGCGGCGACACCGGCCGCGAAGCAGGCGGTCGAGGAGTTGAGCAGCCGCATGGGGCCTTACGTGCCGACGCCCGGTCAGGTGACGGGCGAGGCGAGCTTCGGCGAGCAGATCGCGCGCG
>JAUSIF010000191.1 GCA_030648135.1 Xanthobacteraceae bacterium | reverse complement strand
GCGGCAGGCCGCGGGCGACTTCGTCGATCAGCGCGAGCGCGCCCGCGCGCTCCACTTCGGCGTCGGTCGCGCCGAGCCGGCCCAGACGAATGTTCTCGCGCACGCTCAAGGCGAAGATCACCACGTCCTGCGGGACCAGCGCCAGCGCATCGCCATCGCACGCGCGATCCTGCGCGATGCCAAAGTCCTGCTCCTCGACGAGGCGACCTCGGCGCTCGACGCCGAGAGCGAGACGCTGGTGCAGGAAGCGCTCAAGCGTTCGATGGAAGGCCGCACCTCGCTGGTGATCGCCCATCGCCTGGCGACCGTGCTCGGCGCCGACCGCATCCTCGTACTCGACCGCGGGCGCATCGTGGAGGAGGGCACGCACGCGAGCCTCGTCGCCAAGGGCGGGCTCTATGCGCGGCTGGCCGAGCTGCAATTCGGCGCGGTCGTGGTTTGATCAGCGCTCCGGCTTCCACGCATAGAGAAAAGTCGGCGCACCGGAGATCGAGTTCACGCCCTCGCCCGTCCGCTTGAAGCCCATACGCTTGTAGAAGCGCACCGCGCGCAGGTTCGACTGATTGACGTCGAGCGCGATGCCGCCCGCCGCGATCCGTTTCGCCTCGGCCAGCAACGCCTCGGCCAGGCCCGAACCCCAAAGCGCAGGTTCGACCACGATCTGATCGAGCCAGCCGGTCCGGGGATCGATCACGACGAAGCCCGCCATGCGCTCTTCGGACTCGGCAATAGTGATGGAATTGTTCGGGACGAGTTGTTGTATCCAGCGCTCGCGCCACCATTTCAGGCGAGCCGCGAAATCGATCTCCGGCATGGCCGCGCTCCAAGCGCGCTGCCAGAGCGCGATGGCGGCTTCCAGATCATCCGCGCGATAGGGGCGAAGACGGACCGCGTCCGCCACGAACTCACCGTTCTGTCAGCTTCAACTCGATCCGCCGATTGCGCCGAAACGCCTCCTCGGTGGTGCCGGGATCGAGCGGCTGGAACTCGCCGAAGCCGGCGGCGACCAAATGTTCCGGTTTCACTCCCTTGCCGATCAGGTATTGCACGACCGAGATCGCGCGCGCGGAAGCGAGTTCCCAGTTGGAGGGGAACTGCGCGGTGGCGATGCGGCGCGTGTCGGTATGGCCGTCGATGCGCAAGACCCAGGCGATGTCGGCCGGAATCTTCATTTCGAGGTCGCGAATCGCGTCCGCGAGCTGATCGAGTTCCGGGCGCGCCTCGGACCGAAGCGCCGCCGAGCCCACGTCGAACAGGACCTCGGACTGGAACACGAAGCGGTCGCCGACCACCCGTATCTCCGGCCGGTTGCCGAGGATTTCCCTGAGCCGTCCGAAGAATTCCGAGCGGTAGCGCTGCAGCTCCTGCACCCGCTGGGCGAGGGCGATATTGAGGCGCTGGCCGAGGTCGGTGATCTTGGTCTGGCTCTCCTTGTTGCGCTTCTCGGAAGCATCGAGCGCTTCCTCCAGCGCGGCGAGCTGCCGGCGCAACGCCGCGATCTGCTGATTGAGCAGCGTGATTTGCGAGATCTGCCGTTCGTTGAGCGTGCGCTCGCTCTCCAGGTCGGCGGCGAGCGCCCTGGCGTCGGCGCCGGTGCTGGCGGCGCCGCGCAAGCGGTCACGCTCGGCTTCCGCGCTTTTCAGGCTCGCGCGCAGCGCCGAGAGCTGGTCCTCGAGCGAGCCCGAGTTGGCGCGCTCGAGCGCGAGGATTTCGGAGAGCTGCTTGAGCTGCGCGGTCAGACGGGTGAGCACGTTCTCCTTGCCGGTGATCGCCTGGCTCAGAAAATACTGGGTGAGCATGAACACCGACAACAGGAAGATGAACACGAGCAAGAGGGTCGACAACGCGTCGACGAAACCCGGCCAGTAATTGACCCCGCGGTAGCCTGCGCGCGTGCGCCCGAGCGCCATGGCTCACATTCCGCCGATGGTTTCGATACGGGCGAGCCGCACCAAGAGGCTGCGGATCTCGTTCTGCTGTTCGGCCTGCGACTCGACCCAGTCGCGCAAGAGCTGCTGCTCGCCGCGCATGTGCTGGACCAGCCCCTGCAGGCTCTCGGCGAGCTGCACCATCGCCTTGGTCCCGCGCGGGTCGCCGGTCTCGCCGACCAGCTTTTCGAGCCGTGCAATCGCGGCGGAGAATTCATCTATCATGATGCGCGGCAGCGAACTCATCAGGCCGTCTTCCGCCTGTTCGCTGACGCTGCCGAGGTCGCGCACGGTGGTCGACAGCCAGTCCTCGAGATCGGTGTAGAAGCGATTTTGCGCCTGGCCCGCTTGCAGGTCGAGAAAGCCCAGGATCAGCGAGCCGGCCAAACCGAACAGCGAGGAGGAGAACGCGATGCCCATGCCGCCGAGCGGCGCGGCCAGCCCGCTTTTCAGATCCTCGAACACGCGACCGGCATCGGCGCCGACGTCGAGCGACTGCACCACCTTGCCGATCGAGCCGACCGTCTCCAACAGACCCCAGAAGGTGCCGAGCAGGCCGAGAAAGACCAACAGCCCGGTGAGATAGCGCGCGACGTCGCGCGCCTCGTCGAGGCGGGTGCCGATCGAGTCGAGAATGCCGCGCATGGTCGATTGCGAGATCGACATGCGGCCCATGCGGTCGCCGAGGAGCGCCGCCATGGGCGCGAGCAGCACCGGCGGGCGCGAAACCGCGAGGCCGGGATCGGCGAGGCGGAAGTTGTTCACCCACCTGATCTCGCGAAACAGCCGCAGCACCTGCCGGATCGACATCAGGATGCCGACGACGAGCGCGCCGAGGATGATGCCGTTGAGGCCCGGATTGGAGAGGAAGGCGGCCCAGATCGGGCGATTGAGCAGGATCGCGACCAGCGCGCAGAGCGTGAGAAAGACGAACATCCGGACTAGAAAGATCCGGGGCGAAGAAACCTTGGTATAGAGGTCGGATTCTCGCGTCATCAGGTTCATCCGTGCTTCTCCCGCCAACTATGACACAGACCGGCGGAAAGAAAATGCCGGTCACTGGCGGCGGAAAGACGGCATCACTCAGGCGGCAGTGAGGACGCCGAGCAACGCGCGGTGCACCAGTTCGTTGCCGGCGAGCACCGAACCCTTCTCCAGAACGGCGTCGCCGCCCTCGAGATCGGTGATGATGCCGCCCGCCTCGCGCACGATCACCAGCCCGGCGGCCAGATCCCAGGGCGAAAGTCCGCGCTCCCAGAACGCGTCGAAGCGGCCGGCGGCGACCCAGACCAGGTCGAGCGCCGCCGCCCCGGTGCGCCGGACGCCCGCGACATGCTCCTGCACCGCGGCGAGTTCCTTACGGAAGCGCGCCGGATCGCCGCGGCCGCGGTGCGGAATACCGCAACAGACCACGCAGTCGGATAGCTCCTTCCGCGCCGCCACGCGCAGCCGTCGATCGTTGAGGAAGGCGCCGCGTCCGCGCTCGGCGACATAGAGTTCGTCGGATATGGGATTGAATACGACGCCCGCGACCGCCACGCCGTCCTTCACCAGCGCGATCGAGATCGCGAACAAGGGGATGCTGTGGAGAAAATTGGTGGTGCCGTCCAAGGGATCGACCACCCATTGGTGAGATTGATCCTTGCCTTCGATGCGCCCGCGCTCCTCCATCAGGAATCCGAAGCCCGGGCGGGCCTTGGAAAGTTCCGTATGCAGAATCTCCTCGGCGCGGTGGTCGGCGTTCGAGACGAAGTTGCCGGGACCTTTCAGCGAGACCTGCAGGTTCTCGACCTCGCCGAAGTCGCGGATGAGCGTGCGAGCCGCCTTGCGGGCGGCCTGCACCATCACATTGATGAGGGCGGAGCGAATCATCTCCCTTATTCCCTGCCCTCAAGGAGAGGGATGAAAATTCTCACTCCGCACGGCGGACGTAGGTCATCGCGTTGGTATCGACCACGATCTTCTCCCCCGTCACGATGAAGGGCGGCACCAGGACCCGGATCCCGTTCTCGAGCATGGCCGGCTTGTAGGAGGAAGCCGCGGTCTGGCCCTTCACCACCGCGTCGGCCTCCACGATCTTGAGCACCACCTGGTCGGGCAGCTTGATGCCGATCGGACGCTCCTCGTGCATTTCGAGCGTAACCTTCATGCCGTCCTGCAGGAAAGCCGCGCGCTCGCCGACGAAGTCCTCGGTCAGTTCCTTCTGCTCGTAGGTATCTAGATCCATGAACACGAGATTGTCGCCTTCCTTATAGAGATATTGAAAATCCTTCTGTTCCAGATGCGCGCGCTCGACCCGTTCGTCCGAGCCGAAGCGGTTGTTGAGCTTGCGGCCGTCGATCAGGTTCTTGAGCTCGACCTGATTATAGGCCGGACCCTTGCCCGGCTTCACCGCCATGGTCTTCACGGCGGCCCACAGGC
>JAUSIF010000186.1 GCA_030648135.1 Xanthobacteraceae bacterium | reverse complement strand
CGCGCGCGGCGAGGCGCTATAGAGCATGATCCCGAAAAGTGGGAACCGGTTTTCGGAAAAGATCATGCTCAATCAAAAAGCTAGACCGCGATCCCGATTCAATCTCAATCGATCGCGGTCTAGGCGGCAGTCCGCGAGAATTGCCCCGCCTTGCGGAAGCGCCAGAGATAGGCCGGCAATTCCGTCTCGAGCGCGGTCGGCGTGATCCCCAGCCCCTTGAGCGTGCGGCCTTCGCGCTCGGCCGCCTCCGAGACCACGTTGTCGCGCTCGAGCAGCCGGACCTGATCGCGGGTGAGCAGCGGTTTCGGCAGAAACTCCAGAAACAAGGCCTGCAATCGCGCGATGGCGAACGGAACCGGCACCAGCAGACGTTCGCGGCCGATCTCGTGCAGCATGAGCTGCATGAGTTCGCGGAACGTCTTCACCGCCGGCCCGCCCAGCTCGTAGGTCACGCCCGCGCGCGCGCGGCCTTCGAGGCTGGCTGCCACCGCTGCCGCCACGTCGCCGACGAAGACCGGCTGGAATCGCGTCCTACCGCCGCCGATGAGCGGCAATGCCGGCGAGAAGCGCGCCATCGCGGCGAAGCGGTTGAAGAAATCGTCCTCGGGCCCGAATACGATGGAGGGGCGCAGGATCACTGCCTGCGGCACGGCGGCGCGCGCCGCCGTCTCGCCCGCGGCCTTGCTGCGGGCATAGCCCGATCGAGACGAGGCATCGGCGCCGATCGCGGAGATATGCACGAGGCGGGCGTCCGCCTCGGCCGCCGCCCGCGCGACCGCCCCGGCGCCTTCGGCCTGTACCGCCTGGAAGCGCTGCCGGCCGGTCTCGTAGAGAATGCCGACGAGATTGACGATGGCTTCGGCGCCCTCGGCCGCGCGGGCGACGGAGTCGGGAAAGCGCAGATTGGCCTGCACCGCGTGGATCTGGCCGACCGTGCCGAGCGGCTGGAGATGGTACGCGAGGTCGGGTCTCCTCACCGCGACGCGGATGCGCCATCCCCCCTTGGCGAGCGCACGCACCACGTGGCGGCCAACGAAGCCCGAGCCGCCATAGATGGTGACGAGACGATCGATAGCCGCCTGCGCCATGAGGAAAGCCCGGCTGAAACCATACCCTTTGGAACGCCTTGCGATACTCGATCGCACCGGCGGCGTCCAGAAGCGATACGCTCGCTGCCCCTTCGATTGACAAGCCAAAAGACCAAGCCCTACCTATCGCGCGAAGCCCAGGTGGCGGAATTGGTAGACGCACTAGTTTCAGGTACTAGCGGTGAAAGCCGTGGAGGTTCGAGTCCTCTCCTGGGCACCAGATTCTCGGGCAAATGTTAGCTACGATTCATACATTCATTTCCGCTACACTCTTGCGAACCCGGCACCTACGACTGCCTCACGCGTGACCATCGAACGATGACCATCCGTCTCCACCGCGGCGACCTTCCCGACCTTACCGGCTACGGCGCCGTGGTCGCGATCGACACCGAAACGCTGGGCTTGAAGCCGAGCCGCGACCGGCTCTGCGTGGTGCAGCTTTCGGCCGGCGACGGCTCCGCCGACGTGGTGCAGTTTCCGCCCGGCGACGACAAGGCGCCAAATTTGGTCAAGCTCCTCAAGGATCCGAAGCGGCTCAAGCTGTTCCACTTCGCCCGCTTCGATCTCGCGATTCTGTTCAAGACCTTCGGCGTGATGCCGGAGCCGGTCTATTGCACCAAGATCGCGTCCCGACTCGCGCGCACCTATACCGACAAACATGGCCTCAAGGATCTGGTGCGCGAGCTGCTCGGGGTCGATCTCTCCAAGCAACAACAGAGTTCGGATTGGGGCGCTGCGACGCTCTCGGACGCGCAGGTCGCCTATGCCGCCGCCGACGTACTGCATCTGCATGCGCTCAAGGAGCGGCTCGACGAGATGCTCGTTCGCGAGGGCCGGGCCGACCTCGCCGAGGCCTGTTTCCGCTTCCTGCCCTCGCGCGTGCGTCTCGATCTTGCCGGCTGGGCGGAAGAGGATCTATTCGCCCATAGCTGATCCCGTGGCGGACCGGCTTGCGCCGGAAACCTATGTCCCCCATCTTTCAAGGCAGAGCGCCAGGCGCCGCGCGGGCCGCGGGGAAGCCGCAATTTATCCATCATATCAGCTTCAATCGTGATCGCATGAGCCGTACCGCCATCTCCGATCGTCCAGCCGAGGCGAGCCTCTATGCCGAAGAGGACATGTCGCGTCTTCGCGCGGCCGCTTTCCACAAAGCCCGGCGTCACAGCCGAAGGGTGGGTTTCCTGCGGTACGCTTTGCCTGCTGCGGTGATCGGCGGCATCGTGATCATCGCGCTTTTCACCTGGTACGATCCGCTGCGGGTCTACCGCGGATTGCCGCTCGAATTCGGCAAGCTCTCGATCTCTGGCAACAAGCTCACCATGGAGGCGCCGAAACTGACGGGGTTTACCCGCGACCAGCAGCCCTATCTCGTCACCGCGGAAGCCGCCGCGCAGGATTTGTCGAAGCCCAATCTGGTCGAGCTTACGAACATCATGGGTCGAGTCGAGCGCGCCGACAAAAGCACGACCGAATTGCGCGCCAAGAACGGTCTCTACGATACCAAGGAAGAGCTGATCAATCTTTACGGAGTGGTCGAGATCGAAATGACCGGCGGATACAAGGCTTGGATCAAGGATGCGTTCGTCGAAGTTCGCAAAGGTCATGTCGTCTCCAAAAATCCCGTCGACGTTCAGTTCCCGGACGGAACCCTGCACGCGAATGGTGGAATCGAGATCTTCGACCACGGCGCGTTGGCGGTATTCAGTGACGGCGTCGTCATGAACATGACACTACCCCCACCCGCCAAACCCGAGGCCAAGGAAGAAATAAAATGACGCGGGTCCGCAAAACTCTGGCAGCTGCATTCCTCGCCGGCCTATGTTGCGTCGGCGCTTCCGCCGTTGCCGTGGCGCAGACTGCGCCTGCAAAAGACTCGGCGAAGGGCATGGAGAGCGGAACCAGAATGCCGAACGCGTTTCAGGGCTTTTCGCGCGACCGCAAGGAGCCGGTGAAGATCGAATCCAACAGCCTCGAAGTTCGCGATAAAGAAAAATACGCGATCTTCATCGGCAATGTCCGCGCTCAGCAGGGCGAATCGGTCGTGCAATGCCGCCAGCTCAAGGTTTTCTACGATAGCGAGGCTGGCTCGAAGCTAAGAGGCAAGGCCACGCCCCCCGCCCAAACCGCGCAGACGCCCAAGGCCAGTCCGGCCGTCGCGACCGGGCCGACGGCCCAGCCCAAGCGGGAACAACAAATCCGTCGGCTCGAAGCCTACGGTGGCGTCATCGTGACGAACCAGGATCAGAAGGTGACCGGCGACTTCGGTGTCTTCGATATGCCGACGAATACGGCGACCATTACGGGCAATGTGGTGGTCATCCAGGGTCCGAACGTGATGCGTGGCGAGAAGCTCATCGTCGACTTGAATACCGGCCTGTCACGTATGGAGCCGGGCGGAAAGAACCCCACCCGCGTTCAAGGCCTGTTATTTCCGAGCAGCGTGAAGGACTCCAAGGACGGCAAGGGTGGCAAGGATGACAAGGACGGCAAGGGTGGCGGTAGGGACAACAAGGCACGGAAATCGAGCCATCCGCAACAGCCGCTACAACTGCAACAGCTGCAACAATGATATGCATAGGCTGCTGGGCGAATTGCCATGGCGGCGTAACTAAGAATACGTCTCTTCGTTGCCACCGGCCGGAGGACGGAATATGACGCGCAACGGTCGCAAGCGCGCCCATGCGGGGAAACCGTGCTGAAAGTCTTGTCCTGGCTCCGTTCGAAACCGGCCCGTGACGACATGTCCGCGGTATTGGCCGACGCTTGGCGGCTCGATGTGGGCGCTCCGCGCTCCCTGGAGCGCCGACCGGCACCCGAGCCGCGCCCGTATTCCGAATCGCGTCCGGCTACCGCGCCGCGTCCGGCTACCGCGCCGCGCCCGGCGCCCGAGCCGCGCCCGGCGTCAGAGCCGCGCAGAGCGCCCCGCCGGTCTCCCGCCCCCGCGCCGCGGTCTGGTCTGCGCGAAGGCACCCTCATGGCGACCGGGCTGGTGAAGAGCTTCGGCGGCCGCCGCGTGGTGGACGACGTGAGCGTCAATCTCGTGCGCGGCGAAGCGGTCGGACTGCTGGGGCCCAATGGCGCCGGCAAGACCACGGTGTTCTACATGATCGTGGGACTCATCAATGCCGATGCGGGCAAGATCGTGTTCGACGGCTACGACGTGACCAAGCTTCCCATGTACCGGCGCGCCCGTCTCGGCATCGGCTATCTGCCGCAAGAGGCGTCGATCTTCCGTGGCCTCACGGTCGAGGACAACATCCGCGCGGGGCTGGAAGTGGTCGAGCCCAATAGACGGCGCCGCGAAGAGGAACTCGACGCGCTGCTCGACGAGTTCAATATCGAACGGGTACGCCATTCGCCCGCGATCGCGCTTTCCGGCGGCGAGCGCCGGCGCTGTGAGATCGCCCGCTCGCTGGCGACCCGCCCCGCCTATATGCTACTCGACGAGCCCTTCGCCGGCATCGACCCGATCGCGTTAAGCGACATTCAAGCGCTGGTGCGGCATCTAACCCGGCGCGGCATCGGCGTGCTCATCACCGATCACAATGTGCGTGAGACACTCGGCCTGGTCGATCGCGCCTATATCGTGCATTCCGGGAAGATTCTGATGGAGGGCGGCGCCGACGATATCGTGAACAGCCAGGAAGTCCGCCGACTTTACCTCGGCGAGGAATTTGAGCTGTAACAGGCCATAAGATGAGATTCGTTCGACCAGTTTCTTGACCACTCGCAGGGAGCCGCTGCAGCGGCGAGCCTGATGGCGCTTTCGCAGAAACTTCAGCTCCGGCAGAGTCAGGCGCTGGTGATGACGCCGCAGCTGATGCAGGCGATCAAGCTGTTGCAGCTGTCGAGCCTTGATCTTGCGGCCTATGTGGAAGCGGAGCTCGAGCGCAATCCGCTCCTGGAGCGCGTCGATGAACCCGCGCGCTCGGCCGAGGAAGCTGCCGCGGAAGCGGGAACGCCAGCGGCGGAGTCGGAGGAGAGCGCCGAGCCGGCGAGCGAGGACGCGCGTACCGAAGACTGGTCCGAGCAGCCCGAAGCGAGCCGCACGGAGACCGAAGAGCGGCCCGATACCAATCTCGAAAATGCCTTTCCGGACGATGCGGGCGAGCCCACCGCGCGCGCGGTCCAGGCCGAGACGCCCGGCTATTCCGAATGGGCCGGCGTCGGCCGCGGCGGCAGCGGCGGCGAGGACTATAATCCGGAGGCCTTCGTCTCCGTCGAGACCACGCTCGCCGAGCATCTCGCCCGCCAGCTCACGCTCGCCATCACTGATCCGGTCCAGCGCATGATCGGCCAGCACCTGATCGATCTCGTCGACGAGGCGGGCTATGTGCGCGGCGATCTCGCCGCCATCGCCGAAAAGCTCGGCGCGCCGTTGCCGGAGATCGAAGCCGTGCTCGCCATCCTGCAGATCTTCGATCCGCCCGGCGTCTGCGCCCGCGACCTCGCCGAGTGCCTCGCCATCCAGCTCAAGGAACGCGACCGCTACGACCCGGCCATGCGCGAGTTCATCCTACACCTCGATCTGTTGGCGAAGCGCGATTTCGCCGGCTTGAAGCGCCTCTGCCGAGTCGACGAGGAGGACCTTGAAGATATGACCGGCGAGATTCGCCGGCTCAATCCGAAACCGGGATTGGCCTTCGGCGGCGGCGTGGTGCAACCGATCGTGCCCGACGTGTTCGTGCGCGCCTATCCCGACGGCACCTGGACGGTCGAGCTCAATTCCGACACCCTGCCGCGCGTTCTCGTCAGCCAGAGCTATTACGCAAAGATATCGAAGACCGCAAAGAGCGACAAAGAGCGCAGCTTCCTCACCGAATGCCTGCAGACCGCGAACTGGCTCACGCGCGCGCTCGATCAGCGCGCCCGCACCATCCTGAAAGTCGCGACCGAGATCGTCCGCCAGCAGGACGCCTTCCTGGCTTACGGCGTCCAGCATTTACGCCCCTTGAACCTGCGCATGATCGCCGATGCCATCGGCATGCACGAATCGACGGTCTCGCGCGTGACCGCGAACAAGTATATGGCGACGCCGCGAGGTATCTTCGAGCTGAAGTATTTCTTTTCCTCGGCGATCGCGGCGGCCGGCGGCGGCGAGGCGCATTCGTCCGAAGCGGTGCGCCATCGCATCAAGGAGATGATCGACGCCGAAAGCCCCGCGGCCGTGCTTTCCGACGACACCATCGTGCAGCGGCTGCATGAGGCCGGCGTCGATATCGCCCGCCGCACGGTTGCGAAATATCGCGAATCGATGCGTATTCCCTCCTCGGTCCAGCGCCGGCGCGAAAAACAGGCATCGAATCTCGCCGACTGATTCGCCGCTGTTTGTTTCCCATTGACCCCGGCGGGGGCCGCCCCTATGGTCCCGCGCCTCCAAAATCCAAATCACATCGTTGCGACGCTTCGGCCACGGAAATTCCACATGCCGCTCAGCGATCTTCTTGCCGCCAAGGCGATCTTCCCCTCGCTCAAGGCGAACAGCAAGAAACAGGCGATCCAGGAACTCTCCGCCAAGGCCGCGGAATTCACCGGTCGCGACGCGCGGGAGATCTTCGAGACGCTCTTGCAGCGTGAACGCCTCGGCTCGACCGGGGTCGGCAACGGCGTGGCGATTCCGCACGGAAAAATGCCGAAGCTGGACAAGCTGGTCGGGCTGTTCGCGCGGATGGCGAAGCCGATCGATTTCGAAGCGCTTGACGGCGAGCCGGTCGACCTGATCTTTCTCCTGCTCGCACCGGAGGCGGCGGGCGCCGATCACTTGAAAGCGCTCGCCCGCATCGCGCGCCTCTTGCGCGACGACAAGGTGGCGAAGAAGCTGCGCGCCGCGCGCGACACCGATGCGATCTATGCGATGCTGACCGTTCCGCCCGCGAGTCACGCGGCCTGACCGGCAGGCGCCCGCGCAACCGCTTCCGTTCTCAAAGTCCGGGGATCAGTGGACGCTCACCGTATCGAGTTCGTGCTCGCGCGCGTTGGCGAGCGCCGCTTCGCGAGAGTCGGTGATGAGGATCGGCGTGCCGTCCGCCGCATGCAGCGAGAACAGCCGGAGGCCCGGGGCAAGTGCCGGCGCTTGCGGAAACAGCGTGGACACATCCTCCGAACGGATCGGACGTACATAGGCGATCCGGCCGCCACCGAGGACGGCGAAGGCTTCGGGGGACAGCATGATCCCGCTTTTCTCGTTCATGCTCTTGTTCATGGCCTCGTACTCCTTGAACTGGGCCCGCGCTGGGCAGCACCCTGATATCAGGCCAATCGCAGCCCGATATCTGCGCAAACATATGGGAATGCGGCCTGCGCTCCGCAAGGATCGCGGAATCTAGTGCGGCAAATCGCACGCAGCGGCGATCTAGCTGCCCCGCGCCGGCTTTACATCAGCCCCGGCAGGGAATTGGTGGAGCCAGGCGGAGTCGAACCGCCGACCTCTTGAATGCCATTCAAGCGCTCTCCCAACTGAGCTATGGCCCCACTCGACCGCCAAACCGGCTCGCGGGCCGGGATTGGGAGCAAGAAACGTACGCTCGTACGCTTCCTGCGTTTCTTGGCGGTGGCGCGCTCGGGCTTCGCCCGAACGGATTGTTTTCAAGCACAAGCCCAAGGCGTGCTCAAGTGGCGCGCTCAAGGGCGCGCTCAAGTCTCGTCGTCCCCCTCCTCCACCTTCTCCCCGATGATATCGGAGACGTCGCCGCTCTCCTCCTCTTCCGGTTCGAGGAAAGTATCGTCCACGTCCTTGGTGACGATCTCGACCTCCTCCTCGGGTTCTGCCTCGGCGCCGGGCACGACGGCCTTCGCCTTGTCCGTCGCTTCGGCATCCGCCTCTTCGAGGGAGATGATCTCGGCTTCGGCGGGCTGCGGAAGTTCCAGTTCTTCCACCGGCACGGGCGGAGCCGCGACCGGCTCGGGGCGCGCTGCTGCTGCTACCGCCGCTGCCGCTGCCGCCGCTGCCGCCGCCGCTGCCGGCGCACGCACCGGCGTCGCTACCGCCACGTAGCTCGCACCGCACTTCGGGCATACGATGGGACTGCGGGCGAGGTCATAGAACTTCGCCCCGCAGCTGCCGCAAATCCGTTTGATGCCAAGCTCGGGCTTCGCCATGGCGATCGCTTCTCCGCTCGGAAAAAAGGGTGCCTCCATTGGACTGCGTGCCGGAGCCTGTCAAGATCGAAAACGCAGGAATCGGCGCGTTCGTGACGCAAGCGGTAACGCGTGCTAGAGCCTCGCGCCGAATGCAAGGACAAACGATGCCGACGGCCTCGCCCGCCGCCACCCCAGCCGCGCTGGCACCGCTCGTCGCCCGCCGGTCGGAACGGCTTTCGGGCCGCGTGCGCGTTCCGGGCGACAAATCGATCTCGCACCGGTCGCTGCTGATCGGGCTCCTCACCGTCGGCGCGACCGAGATTGAGGGTTTGCTGGAAGGCGAAGATGTGCTGGCGACCGCCCGCGCCTGCGCGGCACTGGGTGCCGCGGTCGAGCGCCTCGGTCCCGGCCGCTGGCGCGTGCGGGGGGTGGGAGTGGGATCGCTGCTCGAGCCCGACCAGGTGCTCGATTTCGGCAATTCCGGCACCGGCGTGCGGCTTGCGATGGGGGTGGTCGCCGGTCATCCGGTCGAGGCCGTCTTCGACGGCGATCAAAGTCTGCGCCGGCGCCCCATGCGCCGCGTGCTCGAGCCGCTCGCGCGCATGGGAGCCGCGATCATCGAAGCGGCGCCCGACGGGCGGCTGCCGGTACGGCTCAAGGGCGCCGAGGATGCGATCCCGATCGTGTTCGAAAGTCCGCTACCGTCGGCGCAGGTGAAGTCGGCGGTGCTGTTCTGCGGCCTCGCCGCGCCCGGCGAGACCACCGTGATCGAGGTCGAGGCCACGCGCGACCATACCGAACGCATGCTCGCCTATTTCGGTGCCGAGCTCGCGATCACGCCGCACGGCGAACATGGAAAACGCATCACGCTCAAAGGCCGGCCGGAACTCAGACCCAGGCCGATAGCGGTACCGGCCGATCCCTCCTCCGCCGCCTTTCCGCTGGTCGCGGCGCTCATCGTGCCGGGCTCCGATTTGATTCTGGAAAGCGTGCTCGCCAATCCGCTGCGCACCGGTCTCCTGCATACGCTGAAGCAGATGGGGGCGGGCATCGAGGAAATCGACCGGCGCGAGCAAGGCGGCGAACCGGTGGTCGATCTGCATGTGCGCGCATCAAAGCTCCGCGGGGTCGAGGTGCCGGCCGCGCGCGCGCCGTCCATGATCGACGAATACCCGGTGCTCGCGATCGCCGCGGCCTTCGCCGAGGGCGAAACCATGATGCGCGGCCTTTCCGAATTGCGCGTGAAGGAATCCGACCGCCTGGCCGCGATCGCGGCTGGCCTCGCCGCCAATGGGGTCGAGCACGAGGTTTCAGGCGACGATCTCGTCGTGCGCGGCGGGGCGGGCCGCGTCCAGGGCGGCGGCACGGTCATGACCCACATGGATCACCGCATCGCCATGGCCTTTCTCGTGATGGGGCTCGCGAGCGACCAGCCGGTCGCGGTCGACGACGCCTCGCTCATAGCGACGAGTTTTCCGGGCTTCACCGAGCTGATGCGCGGGCTCGGCGCCGACATCGGTTGAAACGATGATCGTCACCATCGACGGGCCGGCGGCCTCGGGCAAAGGCACGCTCGCGCGCCGGATCGCCGATCATTTCAAATTGCCCCATCTCGACACCGGCCTGATCTATCGCGCCGTCGCCGATCGCGTGCTCGCGCAAGGCCGCTCCATCGACGACGTCGAAGCCGCGGTGGCGGCGGCCGTTGCCGTCGATCTCGGCAAGCTCGATCGCGAACGCCTCGGCGGTGCGATGCTGGGCGAGGCGGCATCGCGCGTCGCCACCGTTCCCGAGGTGCGCGCGGCCCTCATCCGGTTGCAGCAGGATTTCGCCCGCCGTCCCGGCGGCGCCGTGCTCGACGGCCGCGACGCCGGGACGGTCATTTGCCCCGAGGCGGAGGTGAAGATCTTCGTCACCGCGACGCCGCAAGCCCGTGCCAGCCGCCGTCATCGCGAGCTGGCGGCGCGCGGGGAGCGGGTTTCCCATGACGAGGTGCTGGCCGATATCCGCCGCCGCGATGCCCGCGATCAAGGCCGGGCTGTGGCGCCGCTCAAACCCGCGTCCGATGCCATCTTGCTCGATACCACCGACTTGGATATAGAAGCCGCATTCCAGGAGGCCCTGAAAATCGTCCGCCGCGTACGTTGAGACAGGGTGCGGCACCGCCCGCGCCCTGTTTGCCATTTGAGGAGTTGGAATGCCCGCAACCGCCACCCAGCCGACCCGGGAGGATTTTGCCGCCCTCTTGGAGGAATCCTTCGGCCGCGTCGACCTGCAGGAAGGTTCCGTCGTCAAGGGCATAGTGGTTGCCATCGAAAAGGACATCGCCGTCATCGACATCGGCCTCAAGACCGAAGGCCGCGTGCCGCTGAAGGAGTTCGCCGGGCCGGGCCGCGAAGCGGCTCTCAAGATCGGCGACGAGGTCGAGGTCTATCTCGACCGGATCGAGAACGCGTTGGGCGAGGCGGTGCTGTCGCGCGACAAGGCGCGGCGCGAGGAATCCTGGGTGCGTCTGGAGAAGGCGTTCCAGGCCAACGAAAAGGTCCACGGCGTCATCTTCAATCAGGTGAAGGGCGGCTACACCGTCGATCTCGACGGCGCCGTCGCCTTCCTGCCCCGCAGCCAGGTCGATATCCGGCCGATCCGCGACATCGGCCCGCTCATGCACAATCAGCAGCCGTTCCAGATCCTCAAGATGGACCGCCGGCGCGGCAACATCGTGGTCTCGCGGCGAACGGTGCTGGAGGAGACCCGCGCCGGCCAGCGCCAGGAGCTCGTCTCCAGCCTGGAGGAAGGCCAGGTCATCGACGGCGTGGTCAAGAACATCACCGACTATGGCGCCTTCGTCGATCTCGGCGGCATCGACGGTCTCCTGCACGTCACCGACATCGCCTGGCGGCGTGTCAATCACCCGACCGAGATCCTCAATATCGGTCAGACGGTGAAGGTGAAGATCATCAAGATCAACCACGAGACCCACCGCATCTCGCTCGGCATGAAGCAGCTGCAGGGCGATCCGTGGGAAGGCATCGAGGGGAAATTTCCGGTCGGCACCAAGGTCAAGGGCCGGGTCACCAACATCACCGACTACGGCGCCTTTGTCGAGCTCGAGCCCGGCATCGAGGGCCTGGTCCATGTCTCCGAGATGTCCTGGACCAAGAAGAACGTGCATCCGGGCAAGATCGTCTCCACCTCCCAGGAGGTCGAGGTCGCGATCCTCGAGGTCGATCCGGTCAAGCGCCGCATCTCGCTCGGCCTGAAGCAGACCTTGCCCAATCCCTGGGAGGTGTTCGCCGAGAAACATCCGGTCGGCGCCACCATCGAGGGAGAGGTCAAGAACAAGACCGAGTTCGGCTTGTTCCTCGGGCTCGAGGGCGACGTCGACGGCATGGTTCATCTCTCCGATCTCGACTGGAACAAGCCCGGCGAGCAGGTCATCGAGGAGTTCAAGAAGGGCGACATGGTGAAAGCGGTCGTGCTCGACGTCGATATCGAGAAGGAACGCATCTCGCTCGGCATCAAGCAATTGCAGGGCGATCCGTTCGCGCAGGCCGGCGACCTCAAGAAGGGCGCCATCGTCACCTGCGAGGTGACCGCCGTGCACGAATCCGGCATCGACGTGAAGGTCGTCGGCACCGATCTCACCTCGTTTATCAAGCGCGCGGAACTCGCGCGCGACCGCTCCGAGCAGCGCCCCGAGCGCTTCGCCGAGGGCGACAAGGTCGACGGGCGGGTGACCTTGTTCGACAAGCGCGCCCGCAAGGTCACGGTCTCGATCAAGGCGCGCGAGATCGCCGAGGAGAAGGAGGCGGTCGCCCAATATGGCTCCTCCGATGCGGGCGCCACGCTCGGCGACATTCTCGGCTCGGTCCTGAAGCGGGCGACCGAGAAGAAGAAGTAAGGCCGGGAGCCGTCGAACCAGCCCTTGCGGTTGCTGCGGCCGTTTCCATTTCGATTACCTGTTTTGCGGCAATGCCTTGCTGGCGCCATGCGGACGGCATTAGTCTCGCGCCCGAGCGGGAACGCCGCCCACCGGAGGTCACGCCATGTCCCTCGACGCCGACACGATCGTCGATCGCCGCCGCTTGCGGCGGAAACTCACTTTGTGGCGCGTGCTTGCGATTCTCGCCGTCGTCGCCGCCATCGGCGGGATCGTGATGGCGTCGGGCGGCACCGGCCTCGTCGGCGAGTCGAGCCCCCATGTCGCGCGCGTCACCATCGGCGGCCTGATCCGCAATGACCGCCCGCGTCTGGAACTGTTCGACAAGATCGCGAAGTCCGGCGCCCGCGCCGTGATCCTCACCATCGACAGTCCGGGCGGCACGGTCGCCGGAGCGGAATCCTTGTATGCCGGCATCCGCCGCCTGGCCGAGAAGAAGCCGGTGGTAGCGGTGGTGGAAGGCGTCGCCGCTTCGGGCGCCTATGTCGCCGCCATCGGAGCCGAACGCATCTTCGCGCCCCGCAATGCCATCATCGGTTCGATCGGCGTCATCTTCCAGTATCCGAACGTGTACGAACTTTTGAAATACCTCGGGGTCTCGGTCGAGGAGATCAAATCGTCGCCGCTCAAGGCCGCGCCGAGCGGCTACGAGCCGACCAGCCCGG
This sequence comes from Xanthobacteraceae bacterium, assembly GCA_030648135.1. Classification (GTDB taxonomy): domain Bacteria; phylum Pseudomonadota; class Alphaproteobacteria; order Rhizobiales; family Xanthobacteraceae; genus JAUSIF01. The sequence continues at coordinate 739 of JAUSIF010000186.1, read as the reverse complement.
AAGCGAAAGCCGCGATCCGCAGCCTGGTCGAGGACAGCTACGGCTGGTTCAAGACCCTGGTGCGGGATCGTCGCGGCCTCGATGAAAAGACGCTCACCGCCGCCGCCGACGGACGGGTCTTCACCGCGAACCTGGCCTTGCCCTTGAAGCTCATCGACGAGATCGGCGACGAGCGCTCGGCGCGTGAATGGCTCCTGAAAAACAAAGGGGTGAGTATCGATTTGCCGATCCGCGACTGGCGCACACGCGGTTTCGGCTCCGAATTCCGCTGGCTCGGCGCGCTCGCCGCGCTCGCAGAAGCGCTGGGAATGCCCACCGTCGCGGCGCTCGTAGGCAGCGACGCGGTTGCGAACGCGGCCGCGCGCGCGCAGCTTGACGGGCTCTTGGCCCTCTGGCACCCTCTCTTGGCGGATTGAGGTCCGTCAACCCGTTCGGATCGTTCGGGTTTTTCGCCCGGGGGGCGGCGAGCGCAAATGATCAAGTCCGAGCTCGTGCAACAGATCGCGGAAGCCAATCCGCATCTCTATCAGCGCGACGTCGAAAACATCGTCGATGCGATCCTCGATGAGATCACCCGTGCGCTCGCGCGCGGAGACCGGGTGGAGTTGCGCGGCTTCGGCGCCTTCTCGGTGAAGTCGCGGCCGGCGCGGCTCGGGCGCAATCCGCGCACCGGCGCGCAGGTGAAGGTCAGCGAGAAGATCGTGCCCTATTTCAAGACCGGCAAGGAAATGCGCGACCG
>JAUSIF010000181.1 GCA_030648135.1 Xanthobacteraceae bacterium | reverse complement strand
CACGTCGTTGAACGTGGTCAGCATCGCCGCGGTGTTCTGCGCCTCCTTCAGGCGGCGGGCGATGGTCTGACGGAGCTTCGTCATCCGCACCCGCTCCTCGCGCGCGGCGTCGGTGGGCGCCGAGGGCGCGCGCGCCTGCGCGGGTACCGCCGGCATCGAAGCGGGTGCGAACGAGCCGATGGCGGCGAGCATGTCGCCCTTGGTGACGCGGCCGTCCTTGCCGCTGCCGGAAACATGGGCGACATCGATGCCCGATTCGGCGACGAGCTTGCGCACGGACGGGGCGAGCGTCTCGGCCGCCTTGGGCGCCGGCGCGGGTTCGCTCTTTTTCGGCGCCGGTGCGACCGGTTTTGCCGCCGCCTTTGGCGCCGCCTTGGCGCCGGCACCTTCGTTGATCGAGCCCAACAGCGCGCCGACCGCGACCGTCTGCCCGTCCTTGGCCGCGATCTCGCTCAATACGCCGGCGGCGGGCGCCGGCACTTCGATCGTGACCTTGTCGGTCTCCAGCTCGACCAGCGGCTCGTCGGCCGCCACCGCGTCGCCCGGCTTCTTGTACCACTTGCCGATCGTGGCCTCGGTCACGGATTCGCCGAGCGTAGGGACGCGGATCTCGGTGGTCATCATTCAATCTCCGCGCGATCGCTTCGCTCAGGCCAGCGCTTCGTCGAGAAACGCTTTGAGCTGCTTCAAATGGCTCGGCATCATGCCGGTCGCCGTCGACGCCGATGCGGCGCGTCCGACATAGCGCGGCCGGCGCACTGTAGCCTTGATCTGCTCGAACACCCATTCGAGATAGGGCTGCACGAAGGCCCAGGCGCCCATGTTGCGCGGCTCCTCCTGGCACCAGACCACCTCGGCGTTCTTGAAGCGGCTGAGCTCCTGCACCAGCGCCTTCAAGGGAAACGGATAGAGCTGCTCGACGCGCAGGAGATAGATGTCGTCGATCTTGCGCTGCTCGCGCTCCTCGTAGAGATCGTAATAGACCTTGCCGGATGAGAGCACGACCCGGCGGATGTTCTCGTCGGCGACGAGCTTGACGCTACCGGGATGCAGCTGCGCGTCGTCCCACAGCACGCGGTGGAACGTGGTCTCCGGCCCCATCTCGTCGAGCCGCGAGACCGCGCGCTTGTGGCGCAACAGCGACTTCGGCGTCATCAGGATCAAGGGCTTGCGGAAGTCGCGCTTCAGCTGCCGGCGCAGCGCATGGAAATAATTGGCCGGCGTGGTGCAGTTCGCGACCTGCATATTGTCCTCGGCGCACATCTGCAGGAAACGCTCGAGCCGGGCCGACGAATGCTCCGGCCCCTGGCCCTCGTAGCCGTGCGGCAACAGGCAAACCAGTCCCGACATGCGCAGCCACTTGCGCTCGCCCGCCGAGATGAACTGGTCGATCCGGACCTGCGCGCCGTTGGCGAAATCGCCGAATTGCGCTTCCCACAGCGTGAGCGCGTTGGGCTCGGCGAGCGAATAGCCATATTCGAAGCCGAGCACGGCCTCTTCCGAGAGCATCGAGTTGATGACCTCGAAGCGCGCCTGGCCTTCGCGCACCTGGTTGAACGGCGTGTAGCGATGATCGGTCTCCTGATCGTGCAGGACCGAGTGGCGCTGCGAGAAGGTGCCGCGTTCGGAATCCTGGCCGGAGAGCCGCACCGGATGGCCGTCGAGGAGCAGCGAGCAGAACGCAAGCGCCTCGGCAGTCGACCAGTCGATGCCCCCGCCCGTGGCGATCGCCTTGTTCCGGTTTTCGAGGAAGCGGGTGATGGTGCGATGGACATTGAAGCCCGGCGGCACCACCGTGATCCTGGCGCCGATGTCCTTCAGCGTGTCGAGGGCCACGCCAGTATTGCCGCGGCGCGGCTCATCGATTTCGCTGATCGCGCGCAGTCCCGACCAGCGGCCGTCGAGCCAGTCGGCCTTGTTGGGCCGGTAGTTCTGACCCGCCTCGTGCTCGGCCTCCAGCCGCGCGCGCCAATCGGCCTTCAGCTTGTCGATTTCGCCGGCGCCGACCAAGCCTTCCCGTTCGAGCTTCTGGCCGTAAAGTTCGAGCGTGGTCGGATGCGAGCGGATCTTCTTGTACATCAAGGGCTGGGTGAACAAAGGCTCGTCGCCCTCGTTGTGGCCGAAGCGCCGGTAGCAGAACATGTCGATCACGACCGGCTTGTGGAAGCGCTGGCGGAATTCAGTCGCCACCTTGGCGCAAAAAACCACCGCCTCCGGATCGTCACCGTTGGCGTGCAAAATCGGCGCCTCGATCATCTTGGCGACGTCGGAAGGATAGGGCGAGGAACGCGCATAGCGCGGGTTGGTGGTGAAGCCGATCTGGTTGTTGACGATGAAATGCAGCGAGCCCGCCGTCCGGTGGCCGCGCAGGCCGGAGAGACCGAAGCATTCGGCGATTACGCCCTGACCGGCGAAAGACGCGTCGCCGTGGATCAAGAGCGGTAGCACGCGCGCGCGCTGGTCGAGCGGAACGACATCGGCGCGCGGACGGTCGGCGAGTTGATCCTGCTTAGCGCGCGCCTTGCCGAGCACCACCGGATCGACGATCTCCAGATGCGAGGGATTGGCGGTGAGCGACAGATGCACCTTGTTGCCGTCGAACTCGCGGTCGCTCGATGCGCCGAGATGATATTTGACGTCGCCCGAGCCCTCGACCTCGTCGGGCGTGGCTGAGCCGCCCTTGAACTCGTGGAAGATCGCCCGCTGCGGTTTCGCCATCACATGGGCGAGCACATTGAGCCGCCCGCGATGCGCCATGCCGAGGATGATCTCGCGCACGCCGAGCGCGCCGCCGCGCTTGATGATCTGCTCCAGCGCCGGGATCATCGCCTCGGCGCCGTCGAGGCCGAAGCGCTTGGTGCCGGTATATTTGACGTCGATGAATTTCTCGAAGCCCTCGGCCTCGATCAGCTTGTTCAGGATCGCGCGCTTGCCCTCGCGGGTGAAGCTCACCTCTTTGTCGGGACCTTCGATGCGTTCCTGGATCCAGGCCTTCTCCTCCGGGCTCGAGATATGCATGAACTCGACGCCGATGGTCTGGCAATAGGTGCGCGTGAGGATCGCGACCATTTCACGCACGCTCGCGAACTCGAGCCCGAGCACGTGGTCGATGAAGATCTTGCGGTCGAGGTCGGAGTCCTGGAACCCATAAGACTTCGGATCAAGCTCGGGTTGCGCCGGCACCGGCTCGAGCTCCAGCGGATCGAGCTTGGCGTGCAGATGTCCGCGTGCGCGGTAGGCGCGGATCATCATCAGCGCCTTGACCGAGTCCCGCGTCGCCTGCTGCACGTCGGCGGCGGAGATTTCGACGCCTTTGACCTGCGCCTTGGCCTGGATTTTCTGCCCGAGCGCCTTTTCGACTTCGATCCAGTTGCCGTCGAGCGCGGCGACCAGCTCGCCGTTGAGCGGCACCGGCCAGCCCGGATTTTTCCAGGAGGCGCCGCGCGCGCTCTTCAACACATCCGCGCGTTCTTCCTCGAGCGCGGCAAAAAAGGCCTGCCAACCTGCATCGACGGAGGCGGGATTCTGTTCATAGCGCGCCTGCAGTTCCTCCAGATAGGCGGCATTGCCGCCATAGAGGAAGGAGGTGCGCAGAAAGGCTTCGTTTTGGTCTTCGCGTGCCATGATGCTACCGGAGGACGTTCCTCCGTCTTGAACCGGGGCGGATGCCGCCGCTTTGGCGCCTCGGCTCGCGGCCTCTGATTCGACGACTATGTTAGATATGCTTCTTTTCTCAACCTTTTAGTACCTCGGCCAACGTCTTGCCCAGCCGCGCCGGCGAGGGCGAAACGCGGATGCCCGCCGCTTCCATGGCGGCGATCTTTCCTTCCGCGCCGCCCATTCCACCCGAAATAATGGCGCCGGCATGGCCCATACGCCGGCCCGGGGGCGCGGTTCTGCCTGCAATGAAGCCCACGCATGGCTTCTTGCGGCCCCGTTTGGCCTCGTCCTTCAAGAACTGTGCTGCGTCCTCCTCGGCCGAGCCGCCGATCTCGCCGATCATGACGATCGCCTGGGTTTCCTTGTCGCCGAGAAACAATTCGAGCACGTCGATGAATTCGGTGCCCTTGACCGGATCGCCGCCGATGCCGACGCAGGTGGTCTGGCCCAAACCTTCGGCAGTGGTCTGGAACACTGCTTCGTAGGTAAGCGTGCCCGAGCGCGAGACGATGCCGACCTTGCCGCGGCGATGGATGTGACCCGGCATGATGCCGATCTTGCATTCGTCGGGCGTGATGATGCCGGGACAGTTCGCGCCGATCAGGCGCGATTTCGAGCCCGTGAGCGCGCGCTTCACCCGCACCATGTCGAGCACCGGGATGCCCTCGGTGATGCAGACGATGAGCGGCACCTCCGCCTGGATCGCCTCCGCGATCGCGTCGGCGGCGCCTGCGGGCGGCACATAGACCGCGCTCGCGTCGCATTGGGTCTTGGCGCGCGCTTCCGCGACCGTGTCGAACACCGGCAGCCCGAGATGGATGCTGCCGCCTTTGCCGGGGGAAACTCCGCCCACCATCTTGGTGCCGTACTTGATCGCCTGTTCGGAATGGAAGGTGCCATTCTTGCCGGTGAAGCCCTGGCAAATGACCTTGGTGTTCTTGCCGACGAGGACCGACATCAGCGGCCTCCCTGCACGGCCTTGACGATCTTCTGGGCCG
>JAUSIF010000178.1 GCA_030648135.1 Xanthobacteraceae bacterium | reverse complement strand
AGTGCCGCAATTCTCAAGCCATCGCTGCGCGGCGCCTCGATTCCGAAGCTATCGCGGAAGCCGCGCGGATTCATGACCTGGATCGCAGCGCCCGGCGTCGCGAGCGCAAGCCCGACCGAGCTCGCGTGCACCTCCCGGACGCCGGTAAAGGCCTCGAGGAAAATGTGGTGGTCGGCCGGATTCTCGGCCACCATGACGCAAGCCGAGATCGCCCGCGCGCCGTTCGCGTGGCGTTGCAGTTCGGGCGACCAGAAATTCTTCGGCCGCTTATGCAGGCAGGTGATGAAGCCGGCGCACGTGGACATGGGATCGCGCGCGAAGGCGATCTCGAACGCGACCTCGGTCTCGCTGCCGTCGGCACGCTCGCCCTTGCGCGCGAACTCGATGAGATCGAAGCCGCCGAAGCCGGCTCGATCGAATGCCGCCTTGTCGGCTTTGGGATCGCGGCTTTCCAGCACGAGGCAGGCGAGCCCCTCCCCTACGCGCTCGAGAAAATCGCGGTTGAAGGCGCCGAAGGAAAACGTCTGCGGCCCATGCGGCGGAATCTTTTCCGGCTCCGCCACGGCGAGGATTTCCAGGAAGAACCCCGGCAGCTGCACCAGCCGGTTATGCGTGCCCCAGGGATGGCGGTTGCGCGCGCCGACCTGAAAGCCGAGCCGCCCATAGAATTCGCCCGCGGCTTCCAGATCGCGCACCACATGGACGATATGATCGAGCCCCCGCCCCATCTGTCCCCTGCTCCCGCCTACCCGCCGCCCGGCGACGGGTTTCCGCGCACGCTGCCGGATCAGCCCACGAGCGCAAGCCTTTTCTTCGCCACCGGTTTGCGGCCGACCACTTCCGCGTAGTTCCCGATCGGACCCGGCCGGCCGATGAGATAACCCTGCACCTCGTCGCATGCCTCGCGGGCAAGAAACTCGAGCTGATCTTTGGTCTCGACACCCTCGGCGACGACCGGCAGATTGAGTCCGCGCCCGAGGCCGATGATGGCGCGTACGATCGCGGCGGATTGGGAATTACGGTCGACATTCGAGATGAACGCCTGGTCGATCTTGATCTTGTCGAAGGGAAACGACTGCAGATACGACAACGAGGAATAACCGGTTCCGAAGTCGTCCATGGCGATCCGCACGCCGAGCGTCTTGAGCCGGCGCAGGATGGAAACCGCGCGCGAAAAGTCCCCGATCAGCACGCCTTCGGTAATTTCGAACTCCAGTCGATTCGGAGCCAGCCCGGTTTCGAGCAGGACCGCATGCACCATTCCCGGCAGGTCGCCGTGCCGGAATTGGACGGGGGAAAGATTGACGGCGATGTGCAGGGGCCGCGACCAGGATACCGCTTCGCGGCATGCTGCCCGCAGGATCCATTCGCCGATCGGAATGATGAGGCCGCTCTCTTCGGCGATCGGGATAAAGGTGCCGGGCGGAACCGTTCCGCGAGTGGGATGCTGCCAGCGCACCAGCGTCTCGAAGCCGACGATCTCGCCCCCGATCAGCGCTTGCGGCTGGTAGTGCAGCTCAAGCTCGCCATCCGCAATGGCCGACTGCAGATCCTGCTGCAGCGCCCGCCGCTCCCGCAGCCGTTTGTCCGTGTCGGGCTGGAAAAAACGGACTGTTCCGCGGCCGTCCGCCTTGGCCCGATACAAAGCGGCATCGGCGTTGTTGAGCAGCGTCATCGCCTCGGTACTGTCGGTCGGATAGATCGCGACACCGATGCTCAGGCTCGTCCGCAACCGGCGACCTTCGATTTCGATGTCATCCGCGACGGCCGCGAGCAGGCGGTCGGCGAGCGAAACAGCGGCTTCCGATTGGGCATCGCACGTGGCAACGACCGTGAACTCGTCGCCGTCGAGCCGCGCCAGGAATGCGCCCTTGCACGCCGCCTGCAACCGCCGGGCGACTGCGCACAACAGCGCGTCACCGACCGAATGACCGAAGACGTCGTTGATCTCCTTGAACCGGTCGAGATCGATGCACATGAGGGCGAGGCTTTCGCCCGCCTTTGCCGCCCGCTCGAGCGTCTCGGAAAAAGATTCGTTGAAGGCCGTTCGGTTCGGCAGATCGGTGAGAGCATCGTGGCGCGCCAGATATTTAATTCGCTCGTCCGCGCGCTTTCGCTCCGTGATGTCGTCGACGATGGCCAGCAGATATTGCGGTTCTCCTTTGTCATCGAGAATGGGAAGTCTCGTCGACATGGCGATGCGCGCCCCATGGCCGGGCGTATCAAGCAGATGCTCGTCAACGATAGGCTCCCCCCGTGTCTGCAACACTTGCTTATCGAGCTTGGTGACGAGATCGGCTGCCGCTTTCGAAAAGACATCGTGCGCTGTCTTTCCGATCATCTTATCCCGAGGAATGCCATAATATTCTTCACCGGCGCGATTGATCAGAACGTAGCGAAACTCGTTAGCGTCTTTTACGACAATCGTCGCCGGTACGTTCTCGATGATCGTGTTCAAAAACTCCCGCGTGCGACGAAGCTCGACTTCGGCGTGCTTGCGTTCGGTATGGTCGTCGACGACGTTCAACAGGTAGGTCGGCTTTCCATCATCGCCGGCGATCGCGACTCTCCTGGACGTTACCTCGCGAACGCCCTTTTTCCGCGTATGCCACGCAATTTCTTCGGTGAAGTTCTGGCCGCTATTCAACACCTTGTGATCACGCGCTGTGATGAGATCGGCTTCGGCCTTGGGGTAGTAATCATGCGCGGTCTTTCCGACCAGTTCATCTCGAGAAACTCCGAACAGTTCCTCTCCGGCCCGGTTGATGAGCAGATATTTGAGGTCGTCCGCCCTCTTCACCACCAAGGTCGCGGGCATGTTTTCTACGACCGCATCCAGAAATTTCTTGGTGCGACGAAGCTCGTTTTCGGCGCGATTGCGCTCGGTGACGTCGAGGACGGCGACCAGCCTGGCCTCGCGACCCTCGTAGCTCAGCGCTCTCGCGTAGACCTGGGCCTCAAACAGGCTGCCGTCCGCTTTCTGGTGCCGGCACGTATTGGTATCAGTGGATTTTTTTCGGGTTTCTTGCATGGTTTCAACGAACCGCTCCCGGTCTTCGGCCGGCCGGATATCCAAGATCGTCATCGCGAGAAATTGCTCGCGACTGTAACCATAGTGCGCGGCAGCGGCGTCGTTGACCGCGAGAAAACGGAAATTCTCAAGATCATGAACAAACATCGGAACCGGATTGCCCTTGAACAGCAGCCGGAAGGAGGCCTCGCGCCGTTTCGACTCGGTGATGTCGTCGTGGGTGGCAACCCACCCGCCGTCCCCCATGGGTCGACTTGTAACTTCAACCGTGCGCCCGTCGCTCTGCTCGACCGTATTGGTGACGGTCCTGCCTGCGGCAATGGCGGCCCGCAAATTGGCCATATATTGCTCGGGATCGGCGGACGAAAAGTTGCCGGTCGCGACCCGGTGTGCAATCAACTGGCGCAGCGTGCATCCCGGCTTCACGATCTCGGACGACAAGCTATACATCTTGAGATAGCGGTCGTTGCAAACGACCAGCCGAGCCGATGCATCGAACATCACCAGACCTTGCGACATATGGCTGACGGCCGTGCGCAACAGCTTATCCCGTTTACGCAAGCGGCTGTCCGCATACGCGCCGACAAGACACATGCCGAAGAACGCAATGGCGGCACCGGCAATCGTCAACGCAAGCGCGCCGGGCGACAGGGAAAACCCGGTGATCGCACGCGTTGGATCCGGAATGATCTCGATCGCGCCCATCGCCGTGAAATGTTGCGCGATGATCGCGAACGTGAGCAGAAGCGCGCTGCCCAATGCCGTGCGCGTATCATTGCCGCGCACCGCGACCGCCATGGCAGCCGCGCCGAACAGGATTGCGAGTGCGATGGAGACGAGCACCAGGTCGAGAGACCAACTGACGCGGCCCGGCAATTGCAACGCCCACATGCCGAGGTAATGCATGCAAGCAAGCCCGGCGCCGACGATGGCGCCGCCGGCGAGCGCGCT
>JAUSIF010000171.1 GCA_030648135.1 Xanthobacteraceae bacterium | reverse complement strand
CACGTGAGGTGCGGGGTGGCCTGCATTGGTATACGCCAGCACGCCCGTTCGCGTGTCAAGAAAACCGAGGAACAGCGTGACGAACATGAGCTCCCGGTTGTCCTGGTAAAGCTCCCGGTTGACTGCCTCGGCGATGCGTGCCGGCGTGGTATCTTCGGCGGCGAACCGCCGCCAAAGCTCGACGGCGATCCGCACCAGACTGCGCGTGCGCGCCATGAACATGGCGGCCGGCGCGCCCTTGCCGGAAACGTCGCCGACCAAAAAACAAAACATGCCGCCGCCAGCGTAAAAAAAGTCGTACAGATCGCCGCCGACCTCGCGTGCCGGCTCCATGAGCGCGTGCACCTGCACCGGCTCCTCTTGCGACCATGCGGGAAATGCATGCGGCAACATGCCGAGCTGAAGTTTGCGCGCCGCGTCCAGCTCGCGCTCCAGGCGATCCAGGCTCGCGCGCACCTCATCGCGCAGTCGTTTTTTCTCCAGGCTCGCGCCCACTCGCGCGCGCAACAGCGTCGCGTTGAACGGCTTGGAGAGATAATCCTCGGCGCCGAGCTCGATGCAGCGGATGACGCTTTCTATTTCGTCGACCGCTGAGATCATGATCACCGGCATGTGCCGCAGCTCGGGATCGGCCTTGAGGTGCTCGAGCACCTGGTAGCCGTTCATCTCGGGCATCATGATGTCGAGCAGCACGAGGTCGAATCTTTGCGAGTGCAGGAGCTCCAGCGCCTGCCGTCCGTCGTTGGCCGTTACGAGGTTCGTGTAACCCTCGCGCGTGAGCCGCCGCGTGAGCGTATAGCGATTGTCCTCGTTGTCGTCGACGACGAGCAGCGCGGCTGCGGCGGGATTCACGCTGCCGGTCCCTCCGGCACCAGCGCCCGGATCTTGCCGAGCAGGCGTGGCAACTCCACCGGTTTGGTGTCGAAATCATTGCAGCCGGCAGCCAGGGCCTTCTCGCGGTCGCCGGCCATGGCATGTGCGGTCAGCGCGATGACCGGGATGTGCTTCGTTTCCGGTGCCGCCTTGATGCGGCGCGTCGCCTCCCACCCGTCGAGTACCGGCAGGCTCAGATCCATCAGGATCAGGTCGGGCTGCTCGGTAGCCGCCATCGCCACCCCCTGCGCGCCGTCCCGCGCGATCATGACGGTGTGACCCGCGCGCTTGAGCCGGTTCTCAAGCACATAAATATTGTCGTCGTTATCCTCGACGTACAGAATCCTCATGCCGGTTCCTCCGTAGACTTTTTGCCGCGGCCACGCGCTATGGATCCGGGCAGGATGCGCTTGATCTCCCGCAACAGCTCGTCCAGCCCGGACGCGCCTTTTTGCAGCACGCGCTCGACATCCCCGTTAAGACGGCTGCGTTCTTCCGCCGTCAGGTCTTTGGCGGTCACCACCAGCACGGGAATGTCGCGCCATTCGGCCCGCTGGCGCAGCTCGACGAGAAACTCGAAGCCATTCATCTCCGGCATCATCAGATCGAGCATGATGATATCGGGACGTGTGGCGTCGAGCCGCGCCAGCGCCACCCGTCCGTTCTCCGCCTCGACAGCTTCCCAGCCGTCCCGCTCGAGCGCTTGACGCATGCCACGTCGCATCATGTCGTCGTCATCGACCAGCAGCACCCGGCGCCCGCTCGCGCCGCAGATGTTGCGCAGCACTCCGGTCAGTTGGTCGCGATTGACGGGCTTGATCATATAATCGGTGGCGCCGAGCGCATAGCCGCGGGTTTTCTCATCCACTATCGTCATCAGTATGACCGGGATGTCCGCCAGTTCGGAATCGCCCTTGAGCGCGGCGAGCACCGTCCAGCCGTCGAGGTCAGGCATCATCACGTCAAGCGTGATCGCCGCGGGGTGCAATTCCCGCGCCAGCCGCAGCCCTTCCTTGCCGCCGCTTGCCGTGGCCACGGAAAAACCCTCGCGCACAAGGAAGCGCTCCGTCAACTCGCGCACCGAGGCATCGTCATCAATCACCAGCACCAGCGAGCCTTGGGATGGCAGAGCAGACGACGTTGGGGCCGGCGCAGCCCGAACGGCCGGGGCAGCGATCTGCAGGGCGCCGACCTCAGCCGGGAGCCGGATGGTGAAGGTCGAGCCGCGCCCCGGTTCGCTCTCGACCGTAATGTCGCCGCCCATCATCTGGCAAAAACGCCGGCTGATCGCAAGCCCGAGCCCGGTGCCTCCGTACTTGCGCGTCGTCGAGGCATCGGCCTGGACAAAATCCTGAAACAGCCGCCCCATCTGCTCGGGCGTCAGACCGATGCCCGTATCCGTAACCGCGATCGTCACCCATTCGCGGCCATCTTCGTTCCGGCGTTGCGCCGCGATGGTCACCAAGCCGCGCTCCGTGAATTTATTGGCGTTGCTCGCGAGATTCAGCAGCGCCTGCCGGATCCGGGTCTGGTCGGCATGCATCGTTCCGATCCCGGCAGGGCAGTCGACCTCCAGGCGATTGCCGTTCTTCGTTGCCAGCGTGCCGATGGTGCTGGCCACGTCCGCGATGAGCGGCGCGAGCGCGAAGGACTCGAGGTGGAGGTCCATCTTGCCGGCTTCGATCTTGGAAAGATCGAGGATGTCATTGATGAGCGCCAGCAGATGCCGCGCGGCGCGCAGCACGCGGTCAAGCGGCTCGAGCTCGTCTTCCCGCTTGAGATCGCGCGCATCCTCCTGCAGCATCTCGGTGACGCCGATGATCGCGTTCAGCGGCGTGCGCAACTCGTGCGACATGTTGGCAAGAAACTGCGATTTGAGCGGATTCGCCGCCGCGAGCTCGCGGCTCTTAGCGTCTATTTCCCGGGTTCGCAACGCCACCTTTTCCTCGAGCCCTTGGTACATATTCTGGAGCTGCGCGGCAGTCCGGTTGAACTCGGCAGCGAGGGCTTCCAGCTCGTCTCCGGTGCGGATTGTAATGCGATGGCCAAGCTCGCCCTTGCCGATAAGCGCCGCGCCTTCCTGCAGCCGGCGGATCGGCGCGACCATGCGCCGGGCCAGCAGGATACTGGCAAAAAGCGAGGCCAACAGACCTAAACAGAGAATGACCGCGCTGCGAATGACGGTGTCTTGCAGCGGCGCAAATGCCTCGGCGAGCGGCTGCTCGAGGAATACCAGCCATCCGAGCGAGCCGACGGAAGCATAGGCAATCAGGACTTGCCCCCCCTCCAGTCCTTTGCCAGACGTAACAAGATCCTCTTCCGGGGAAGCAGACGCGGCCACCCTGTCCAGAATCGATCGGCCTCGATTTTTCATCACCAGGCTCGCGTCGGGGTGTGCTATGAGGTGGCCGCGCGAATCCACGACATATGCGTAATCCGCCTGGCTCAGACTCAAGCGCGACACTATGTCCCAGATGGCCTTCAGGCTGACTTCCGCAGCGGTCACCTCCACCGCAGAGTCGCCCGAGGGCAGTGCGATGGTCATGTAAGGCTCGGGCTCATCACGGAAGTACACGGCACTGAAGTAGGTCCTTCCCGACTTGGCTTCCATGAACCCCGGTGCCCGGGAGAAGTCCTTGCCGCTGCTCACCGCATCCGGCGTCAGACGGGACACGAGAAGCTGCTCCTTTCCCGTGGCGTCGAAGTGCCTGATCTCCGCAATCGCCGGCACGGCACGCAGCAGTCGCAGAAAGTTGATCTCGCGCTGCTCGTGCAATGACTCCGCCAGCGTTTCCCGGGATGCGCGGTTTTTTTGTCTGGGCAGAACCGCTGCGGGGTCATCGGCGGCGGCGTGCGTGGTAGTCCGTATCTGGCGCTCGATATCCTTGAAGAACCGCTCGATTTGCTCGGCCGCCGCTATGGCCTTCTCGCGTTCGACCAGGACGATGCCGCGCTTGGCTTCCCGGTAGGAGAAGTACATCTCGACCACGCCGCTCGCGGTCAGCACACCGCCGACCAGAATAAGAAGGACGACGAGATACTTCCCGAACAACCCCCCTCGTGGACGGAGCTGGGTGCGGCGGGAAATCTGGGATTGCGGACTCTTCACTAGAGTACGGTAGCAGGTTCTTGAGCTAAATCAAGCTCGGGTTTATTTTTTTGGGTAGAATCGCGTCGGTTCCACATCACCCTTTCCCGCGCAACCCCAATCTTATGAGGAGTATCTCGATCAAATAACCGGCATCTTTACGCGATTAGCCACGCCGGCAGCAAATTTAATGCTGCGCAACGTTTACGTGCTGCGGACGTTGACGAAAGTCAAAATTGGAGAGTTTGAGTGTGGTAGGATTATCCGGGATTGCCGGACGAGTACCACAGTTGATCCGAACTCACTGGCAGTTCAGGCTGCCAGTCGCATAACCGCCGGCAGCAAGAGCAGTCACGACGTCGTGCCGAAGTCATGCTGCGGCGCAACTTTTCGTTGTAATACACACCAAGGAGTAAACCGATGTTAAAGACAAGACCAGGTTACAAGTTCGCGGTGTCCGCGGCGGCCATAGCCGCCGTCTTCTCTGTCTCGGCGATCGGACCGGCCCACGCGCAGGAGCGCAACTCGATCCGCTGGGCCACGTCGAGCGTGGATTCCTATGGCTACAAGGTCGCCGCCGCGATGGTGAAAATCGCCGAGGAATCGCTCGGCGGCAAATACACCGTCACCGTCAATCACTACCCG
>JAUSIF010000161.1 GCA_030648135.1 Xanthobacteraceae bacterium | reverse complement strand
GACGTGCTTGGAGAGCAGCTCATCCACCAATTGCGGCCAGGATTCGCCGGCGTCTGCCTCGATGAAGCCTTTCTCGCGGATCGCGGCGAAGAGCTCGTCGCGGTCGCGATGCGCGAGCACGTCGATGCCGGTCTGCCGCTCGATCGCCTCGGCCAGCGGAACGCGCGGCCAAGGCGCGTCGAAATTGATCTCGCCGTCATAACCGACCTCCCGCGCGATGAACGACACAAGCATCTCGAGATCGTCCATCACCTTGCGGTAGTCGGCGTAGGCCTCGTACCACTCGATCATGGTGAACTCGGGGTTGTGCTTGTGGCTGACGCCCTCGTTGCGGAAGTCCTTGCCCAGTTCGTAGACCTTCTCGAGGCCGCCGACGATCAGACGCTTGAGATAGAGCTCGGTGGCGATGCGCAGGTAGAAGTCGCGGCCGAGCTGGTTGTGGTGCGTCACGAACGGGCGCGCCAGCGCGCCGCCGTAGATCGGCTGCAGCACGGGCGTTTCGACCTCGATGAAGCCGCGCTCGTCCAGCCAGCGGCGGATCAGCGCGATCACGCGCGAGCGCAGGATGAAGAGCTCGCGAGCGTCCTCGTTGGCGATCAGATCAAGCTCGCGGTGGCGATATCGCGTTTCGACGTCGGCGAGGCCGTGGTGCTTGTCTGGCGGCGGGCGCAGGCTCTTGGCCAACAGCGTCCAACCGGCCGCCGCCAGAGACAGTTCGCCGCGCTTGGTCATGAATGCCTCGCCATCGATACCGACCAGGTCGCCGAGGTCCAGCGATGTGAGCAATTCGAACTGCTCGTCGCCCAGCAGATCGGCGCGCGCGTGCACCTGCATCTTGCCGCTACGGTCGACAACGTCGAGGAAGGCGGCCTTGCCGTGGCCGCGTCGGGCGGCGAGACGGCCGCCAATGCGGTAGCTCACGTTGGTCTCGGCGCCGGCCTCGAGATCCTGGTGGTTTTCGCGGATCTCGGCGCTCGGCACGACACCGTGGAAGACATGCGGAAACGGCTCGATTCCGGCCTCGCGGAAGCGCGCGAGCTTCGCCTTGCGCTCGGCGATCAGCTCGTGCTCGGCCGGGCCCTCGGCGGGCGCGTCGGGCGTGGCCTCAGGCGCTTGTTCGTCCGGACTCATCGGGACGGGAGACTACAGCGCAGCGCGGGCGCGCGAGCTTAAGCTTCGATCTTCGTGACCTTCAGCTGGCGGGCCGGGCCGCGCGGTACGGGAATCTTCACAATGTCGTTGCGCTTGTGGCCGATCAGCGCCTTGCCGATCGGCGACTCGTTCGAGAGCTTGCCGTTGGCCGGATCGGCTTCGGAGGAACCGACGATCTTGAATTTTGAGGATTTGTCGGTCTTCTGGTCCTTCAGATGCACGGTCGTGCCGACGCCGACGACGTCCTTCTCGATGTTTTTAACGTCAACCACGGCGGCCGAACGCAGCTTGTCCTCCAGCGAAGCGATGCGCGCTTCGAGCATCGCCTGGTCATTTTTAGCCGCGTCGTACTCCGCATTTTCAGAGATGTCGCCAAAGTCGCGCGCCTCTTTGATGCGCTCGGCGATCTCGCGGCGACCGCGAACCGAGAGGTCCTCGATCTCTTCCTTGAGCTTCTCGTAGCCCTCGCGTGTGACAACTGTTTCTTTGGCCATTCGGACGGCGCAATATAACAGGACGTCCGGCCGGCCTCGTCGCGGCGGCTCGCGCCCGGGCTTACGCTCCGGCTGCGGCCGGAACGTCGATCGAATCCAGCGCTGTGCGTGCCTGCTCCAGGCTGTCGGTCGTCTGCAACCTCTGATTGATCTTGTTCAGGCGTGCGCGGGTGAAATACGTGCCATCGAACTCCTTCAGGCGCTCCAGATACCACGGGTAGAACTTGCGCAGGTAGCGGGCGGCGCGGCCGTCTTCGTAGTGCTCGCCGGCGCGGTCGATCACCCACGCGAGCTCATCGAGCACTTCGGCCGGCTCGGGCAGGCCGTCGCGCTCACCGGTGACGCGTTCGAACAACCATGGGTTGCCCAGCGAGCCGCGCGCGAGCATGACCGCCGCGGCGCCCGTCTGCTCGAAGACGCGACGGACCTTGACGTCTGTCAGCAATCCGCCGCTGAGGATCACGGGCACGGGCAACGATTCCACCACCTCGCGTGCCAGGTCGTAGTCGGGCAGGCCTTTGTGCTGCTGGCTGGCGTGGCGTGGATGAAAAGCGATCCCGGCCACACCGGCCTCGTCGGCGAGGCGGTGGGCGAGCGTCACGCCGTCGCGCTCGCCGGGCTTGAAACCGGGGCGCAATTTGACGGTCACCGGCAGGCCGCTGCCCTCGCTGGCGGCGGTCGCCACCGCCACCGCGTTGTCGGGATCGCGCAGCATCGACGACCCGGCTCCCGTGCGGCAGACCTTCTTCACGGGACAGCCCATGTTGATGTCGATCAGGCTGGCGCCGCTTTCGCCGACGATCGCGGCGGCCTCGCGCATGATTGCCGGGTCGGCGCCGAAGAGCTGTATGCCGGTCGGCCCCTCCCGCGGGTCCAGACGCAGAAACTCGTTGCGGGTGCGCCGGTCGCCGTATGCCAGCCCGTGGCTGGAAACCATCTCGCTGAAGGTCATACCCGCGCCGTAGCGCTTGGCCTGCAGGCGCACGAACCAGTTGCCGATGCCGGCGAGCGGAGCCAGCACGACACGATTGACGACGTCGACGCCACCGATGTTCCAGTTTTCAAGCAGGCGATCCATGTGCTTTTCAGGGTAGATGGCGCGCCGAACAATGGCTCCAAGCCGTCTGCAAGAAAGCATTCAAGGCCGAGGCATGCCTTGCCGACAGCATGAGAGTGGCTTTAAGAACACGTTCTTTCATCCTGGGGGTAATCGTCGCCATCGCGGCATTCGCGATGACAGCGCCGGCATACGCCGGCACCGGCTGCGCCAATGCCGACCTCCAACCGGTGGATGCCACCCAGACAGCGGCCGCTGAGCGTGCGACGCGCTGTCTGGTGAACCGCGAACGGCGCCGGCGCCACCGGCGATCACTGCGCTTTAACGAGAACCTCCATCAGAGCGCCACCTGGCAGGCCCAGGACATGGTTGCCTTCGCCTACTTCGACCACCAACGCGAAGGCGGCCCGGGATTTGCCGGCCGCATCACGCGTTTCGGCTACGCGCGGGATGCCAACGGCTACTCGCTCGGAGAAAACCTCGCCTGGTCAAGCGCCGGCGGCGCCAGCGCGCGCGAGATCGTCTCGATGTGGATGCACTCGGCGGGCCACCGCGCAAACATTCTGCGCCGCCAGTTCCGCGAGCAGGCGCTCGCCGCGATTTGGGTGAACGGCGACGAGATCGGCGGCGACTACGCCGGCGGCGGTCCGCTGGTCATCTATGTGAACCAGTTCGGCACACGCTACTGACGTGCAGTCAGTTGCTTAGGGCCTTAGCCCGCGTTGCGCTGGAAGATCAGGTGCAGGCCGACGAGCGTGAGCATGTCGTCGATCAGTTCGACGTTCTCGCAGAACGGCACGATGTGGGCCGCGAGGCCGCCGGTCGCGATCACCTGCACTTCGTCGCCGAGCTCCTCACGCAAGCGCTCGACGATGCCGTCGATCTGTGATGCGAAGCCGTAGATCACGCCGGACTGGATCGCTTCGAGTGTGGTCTTGCCGATCAACCGCTCGGGCTCGGTCAGCTCGATCTGCGGCAGCTTGGCCGCGCGCTCGGTGAGCGCGTTGAGCGAGATCTCCACGCCGGGAGCGATGATCCCGCCGAGATACTCGCCGTCAGCCGAAACGGCGTCGAATGTGATCGCCGTGCCGAAATCCACGACTACGCAGGGGCCGCCAAGCCGGTCGAAGGCGGCGACGGCGTTGACCAGCCGGTCGGCGCCGAGTTCGCGCGGGTTCTCCACACGGATCGGCATGCCGGTCTTCAGGCCCGGGCCG
>JAUSIF010000157.1 GCA_030648135.1 Xanthobacteraceae bacterium | reverse complement strand
AATTTCACTTTGAAATACTTGGGCGCCGCTTTGGCGCTCGGCATGAGCATCGCCGCGACACCAGCAGTCGCGCAGAGCAACGTCACGATCCGCTTTCCGGTCGAATACGCGGCCAACTTCTCCGCCGGTTTGGCCGACCAGGACTTCGTCAAGCGCATCGAAGAAATCTCGAAGGGACGCATTAAAGTGCGTTTTGCGCCGAATGGCTCCATGTACAAAGGAAACGATCTGGTGCAAGCCCTGCTGCGCGGCGACGCAGAGATGACGACGCTTGTTCCGGCCTACTGGACCAGCATCGCGCCCAAGGTGCAACTATTCGATCTCCCCTACGCCTTCCCGGACTACGAGACATTCGATCGCGTTGCCAGCAACAAAGCATTTGTGTCCAAGGTCTTCGGCGAAGCGGAAGCCAAAGGAGCCAAGGTGCTCGGTTTGCTGGTGAACTGTTACATCTTGCCAGGCACACGTAGTCGTCAGCTCGTCGAGCCCAAGGACTTCAGTGGACTGAAGTTGCGCGGTGTCGGTAAGGTGAACTCGACAACGATGAAGGTGCTGGGTGCGAATGCGGTCTCGATCAACATCACCGAGATGCCAGCTGCGTTGCAACAAGGACTGGTTGACGGCATGCAAACACTGATGGATGCTTACGTTGAGTACAAATTTTATGACAACATCAAGTACGTCACCGACGCGCACTATCAGCTAATCTACTACCCATGGACGGTGAACGCCAAGTGGTTCAATGCACTGCCCGCGGCTGACCAGGCGCTCGTGCAGCAGGCCGTGGACGAAGCAATTACGGCCAACCGTCAGCGCGTGATAAAGATCGCCGCAGACGCGACCAGCGTTATGAAGACCAAGGGCGTTAGCATTGTCAAACTCAGCTCGCAGCAGGAAAAAGTCTGGCAGGATGCCACCGCACCGGTTTGGAAGCAGCTTGAAGCGGATCTCGGCAAGGAAATAGTCGATGAGTTCATCGCCGTCCGGGCTGCACGCTGAAGTGACTTCTAACCCGGCAAAAAGACTACAAGATGAATGATGATGAAATCGTTATGCCGAGGCGCCACACCTTTGAAGATTGGGTGGCTGCTTTGGGGATGGTCTTGATGTTGGTGCTCGTATGCGTCGAAATCACGAAGCGCGAGTTCTTCAACTCCTCGTTCCTGTGGAGCGAGGAGGTCGCCCGCTATCTAATGATTTGGTCGGTCTATTTCGGCGCATCCGCTGCAGTGGCTTCCAGTTCGCATTTGCGCATTGACATGTTGATCAATATGGTACCTAGGCGAGTACGAAGAGTGCTCGATATCTTTGCTCAGGTTTGGGTCTGTGCGTTTTCGCTCGCCATCACGTACGCGGGTTACCGGTATGTACAGGATAGCTTCTCCCTGGGCTTTGTGTCGGCGGACTCCAACCTGCCGTTGCAGATGGGCTGGATTCAACTGGTGATTCCCATTACTTTTGCTCTGTCTGCATTCCACGCACTGCGCCAATTGAGCAAGCTCATCGCGACCGATACTGCCTCTCCCAAGGAAATCTAACATGGCTTTCGCGGTCCTTCTCTTCATACTCCTGCTGATACTGCTTACGGGCGTGCCTATCGCCTATGCGATCGGCGGCATTGCCGTATTGGGCAACCAGTGGTTTGGCGCCACCTCGTTCACGCGATTGGCGGAGACGCAGTTCTCGAGCATCAATAGCTTCGTGATCATGGCGATTCCGTTCTTCATCCTTGCTGGCAACGTCATGCTCAAGGGCCAGATGGCCCGCAGCCTGTTCGAGTTCATGGTGTCGCTGACGCGTGGTATCACTGGCGGCGCCGCGATCGGCGCGACCGGCGCCTGCGCCATATTTGGCGCGCTGACGGGTTCGTCGGCTGCCGCGGCATCGGCGCTGGCGCCGGTGGTCGTGCCAGAACTGGAGCGTCACGGGTACCCACGTGGCTTTGCTTGCGGGCTTATTGCTGCCGGCGGGACGCTCGGCATCATGATTCCGCCCTCGGTGGTGTTCGTGGTTTATGGTTCGTTGACGAGCACATCGGTTGCCACGCTGTTCCTGGCCGGGGTGATTCCCGGGCTCTTTCTTGCTGCCCTGCTGGCACTGACGTCGTATGGTATGGCCAAACGTTACGGCTATGGTGATACCCAGCCGCTGCAACTTAGGGAAATCTGGCGTGCATTCAAGTTGGCGATGCCGTCCATGCTGATGCCGGTTGTGGTGCTGGGGGGTATCTACAGCGGCAAATTCACGCCGACGGAAGCAGCTGCAGTCAGCGTCGTGTATTCGGTGATTGTTACGAAGTACGTCTATAAAACGCTAAAGTGGAGCGATCTGCCGGACATCTTTATTGACAGTGCAAAGAGCTCCGCGGTCGTGCTGATCATCTTGGCAGCTTCGCTCGGCGTCGGTTTGCTCGCTTCTTTCCTTGGCGCCGCAGATCAACTGACAACGTTTCTCATCAGCTTCAACTTGAGTGCCTGGCAGTTCCTGTTGGCCGTGAATGTGATCCTGTTGATCCTCGGGTGCTTTTTTGATGGTTTTACGCTGCTGGTTCTGCTGACTCCGCTGCTACTGCCTTCGCTCAAGGCACTCGATATCAATTTGATTCACTTCGCAATTCTTCTGACAGCCAACATTGAAATCGCCGCCATCACCCCGCCCGTGGGGTTCAATTTGTTCGTTATCAGCGGTATCACCAAGGTTGGACTGACCGAAGTTGCCCGTGGTGTACTGCCGTTCGCCATTACCTTGCTCGTTGGACTCTTTATTTTGACCTACGTGCCGTCGCTCTCTCTCATGCTTATCAAATAAGCGCTAACTACCATTATTCTTTGGAAACTCTTATGGCTACCTACGTTGATGAATTCACCCCCACCATTAAGGTCAATCAGGCAGACACGGCTCTCGTGGTCATTGACATGCAGTACGCGAGCGGCTCGCGACACAAAGGCCTGGGCGCCTTTCTTGCGAAACAAGGTCGCCTCGCGGACGCTGAATATCGGTTCAATCGCATCGAAACCCTGATCATCCCGAATACTCAGAAGCTACTCGCCGCTTGGCGCGCCGCAAAGGCGCCTGTGATTTATGTGCGGGTGGGTTCCTTCAAGCCCGACTTCTCAGACGCGGCGCCGCATGTGCATGCGTTCTTCAAAATGAGCAATAACTATGTCGGCTCGCCCGAGCACGAGATCGTGGCAGAGCTCACGCCGATGCCTGGCGAGCCGATTGTCGACAAGAACACCATGGGCGCATTCGCCAGCAGCAATCTGCAAGAGGTGTTCCAGAAGCTCGGCGTCAAGACTGCGGTCTACGTTGGTGTATCGACGAACAATTGCGTGGATGGCACTGCCTGCGAGGCGACCGATCGCGGCTATGGCTCAATCTTGGTTTCGGATGCCACCGGAACCTGCTCGGACCGTATGCAAGAGGTGACGCTGGAATCGTTTCTTCGCCTAAGCGGACGCGTAGACACGACCGACGCGCTCATTGCAGAGCTTCAAGCGTCAGCCGCGACCGGCGGCTAACGCGACCTTCTGGGAACCTGCCATGCCAGTGCTAGACCACCGTCAGGAAGCAGCACGAGCTTTCGAGGCGATGCGATGCGGTGGCATCGCCATCGTACCCAATGATGTCGGCTATGCGGCAATGGCGCACAGCTATGATGCGCTCCAGCGTATTTTCGACACCAAGGGCAGGGCACCGACCAAGCTCAATGCCATGATTGGACACAACCAGTTGCACCGGCGCTTGCATCGTTGTAGCACGCGCGGGCGTGAAATTGTGGCTGCGGTCACAGAGGATTACGATCTTCCGCTTGGCGTTATCGCCCCCGCGGATTTCACCGATCCTTTTCTCGCACGCCTAGATCCTCGTGTGATTGAGGCCAGTACACGGGATGGCACGCTGCTGATGCTGCTCAATGCGGGCCAGTTTCATTTCGCGCTGTCCGAGTTGAGTGATGCCCAGGACACGGCAATTTTCGGATCATCGGCCAACCGCACCTTGCAGGGCACGCATTTTTCGGTGGAAGCGATTGAGCCCGAAATTCGGGCGATCGCCGATGTCATCGTAGATTATGGCGTTCTGAAATACAAGCCATACGGGTGTTCATCGACGCTGCTCGATGTTGAGAGCCTGACGGTCTATCGCCATGGCATCGCCTATGAAACGATCGCCTGGATCTTGAAGAAGCATTTTGGTCTATCTCTGACACCTATGCCTTCTTGAGTCCACGCATCCTCGGATGCCGCAATCAAACTGGTGTCTTTGAATCAGTGGCGCACCATTCGCATTGCTTGCTCACACCTTCATTGTCTGCGTGGAGAAAACCATGATCCCGAGAGGAATCGCGAGCAGGGCGAAACCGACGCCCATGTTGCCCAGCGCAGTGCTTAACACGCCGAATAAGGGTGCTGAGACGACGACGCCGATATAGGTGAAGAACAGGCAGCCAGCCGTAGCGGTGCCGGCGGTGCCCCGTGGCGCCTGGCGAGCGACAGCGGCGAGATAAACGCCGTTCCAGCCGATT